>NZ_CALLZT010000209.1:0-98375 GCF_937858515.1 uncultured Gordonia sp.
CCACCAAAACCGCAGGTCACAAACATGAAATCGCTAAGTCCGGCTGTAGTACTAGCCAGGAGCGTAGGAATACCTCTACACTTAGGTCATACCTGTAGAGACTTTCGTATATTCAGTGAGGAGGCCGACGATGGCGACCATCGAACGAAACCCGTTCACCTACTCGGAAGCTCGTAAACACATGAACGAGCGGAAGTTCCGAAACCTGCTCAGTACGGGTGAAATCACGCGACTGTCACGCGGCCTCTACCAATGGGCTGATGCTGCTGGACAGGGCCCTGGCGACCCGGACCTGATCGAGATCGCGATTCGTGCGCCCCGGGCTACGTTGGCGCTGGCCAGTGCCCTGTCGCACCACGGCCTGGTCGATGACATCCCCTTCGAGTACGACATCGCCATCCCTCGAGGAACCTGGGCACCGCGCAGCCTTTCCGTCCCGATCACGTGGCACCACTTCGACCCGAAAACGTTCGATATCGGACGGGACCAGATCGAACTGGGGCCGGGCCGATCCATCGGCCTGTACTCAGCGCCACGCAGCATCATCGACAGCTTCCGCATGAGACACCGGGAGGGTGGAGAAATGGCCCTCACGGCACTGAAGAACTGGCTCCGCAGCGGTGGTCAACCTTCTGAACTGCTGAAAATGGCCCGGGACTTTCCCCGCGCCAGTCCTGCGCTCTCCCGCACGTTGGAGATCCTGCTGTGAGCACTCCGATCAAGATTTACAACGCATTGAGGGCACAGGCTCGGGAGAGCGGGCGGGCAACCCAGGCCGAGATCGAGTTGCATGTGCTCGATGGGATTCTCGTCAGACTCGCTGCGAGCAACTACCGTAACCAGTTCGTCCTCAAAGGCGGAGTCCTCCTCGCTGCGTTCGACAACCGCAGACCGACGCGCGACGTCGACGTTGCCGCTCTCGACCTCGACAACGATCCCGAGCATATGGCTCGTGTCATCCGAGAAATTCTGAGCACTCCGGCAGACGATGGCGTGATCTTCGATCTGGACTCGATCACGGCGGTAGCGATCAGAGACGAGGATGAATACGCCGGGGTTCGCGTGACCGTCAGCGCTAAGTTGCACACCGCCGAGGCGCGCCCGCATATCGACATCAATGTGGGCGACCCTATCGAACCCGGGCCACAAGAGATCGAAGTTCCCCGAACCCTATCCACTGCCGCCTCGATTCATCTGCGCGGATACCCGATCCCAATGGTCATCGCGGAGAAGCTGGTGACGGCAGTTCAGCGAGGAACTGCCTCGACCCGCTGGCGCGACTTCGGGGATATCTGGATGCTCGCCCACAGTCACGACCTAGACGGTGATGCACTGCTGACCGCAATGACGGCAGTAGCCGGCCACCGTCAGGCAACGCTCGGCCCGCTCAACAGTATCTTGGACGGGTTCCCAGCTGGAACAGACACGAAGTGGAGCAACTGGTTACGGAAGACCAAGCACCCAGTCGCCAAGGACTTCCCGACCGTCATCGCCTGGGTGATCGAGTTCGGTGATCCAGTAGTGATGCGACAAGTCGCCGGGAAGAAGTGGGACTGCTCCGGTCTTCGATGGAGTTGAGACCTCGTCCGGCAGGCACGCGATCTACACGGATCGCCAACCCCAAAGATCCAACGAACCGCACAAGCGCGTCAGCGACAATCTCAGGCTGGGTGCCGGTCAAGGTACTCCACGAGGGCCCGCCGGATGATCTCGGCGGGCTTGACGTCTTCGGTCGCAGCCCTCTCGTCCAGGCGCGTCTTGATGTCGACGGGCAGCCGCACGGAGGTCGTCGGGGTGCGGCCCTGCGCGGGGCCGCCACCGGCCGGGCGACCGGCACGCAGGACTGCCGCGGCGACATCAGGATGGTCGAGGTTGACTTCGAGAGGGCCGACGACTTCATCCGCGGTCAGTGGGTTAGTCGCGTAGTCCTCAGCCATTTCGGCGTACTCGGCGTCGGTGAGTCGGCGGTGGGCCATGGTGTCCTCCTGGTCAAGATCGTTGGCGGGCGTAGCGGGGTGTGAACACGTCAGTCAGGTGACTGTTGTAGGTGGTCGGCCGCAGCAGCATCGCGTGGAAAACCACAGCTTCGGTGGTGTCGGTGTGGTCGGCGATGACCTCGATGTGCGGCTGATGTTCGTCGACCGCCCCGACGTAGAGGAACAGCTCGGCCAAGGGGCGGCGGGCCGGGATCGCCTGCCGTGCGACTGGGAACGAGACGACGGAGCGAATCTCATCATCGGTGATGCCGTGCTGCCGGGCGCTCGGTGTGATCTCGATCCGCACCAATTAAGGGTAGTACCATTACAGATAAAAGTGTAACACCATTTATTCGGGCTGTCAGACGGCGTTACCGTTGGCGGGGCCACCTGTGCGCAGGCGAGAAGGGTCGACAACGATCGGGCCGTCGATCTCATCGCGGGTAGGCGGTTCCGCCTCGTAGCTGTCGGCGAGTTCCTCGTACTCGATTTGCACAGCAGAGAGCGTGCTGACTTTTCACGAAAGGCTGACCGCCTTTTGTTCATCGCCCGCGTCGACGCGATTCGTCGCTGTCACCCTTATCCTTTCGCGTACGCCAGGCCGGGCGTCTGATGCAGATACTCCGAGTTGTCGAGTTGTTTCAGAACGAATTCGGCCACATCGGCGCGGGAGATCTTGACGCTCACCGTCGTGTCGTGGGGTCCGAAGCCGTGACGGTACGTGCCGGTGCGCGGACCGTCGGTGAAGGCGGCGGGGCGGACGATCGTCCAGTCCAGGCCGCTCTCGCGGACATACCGTTCCTGCTCAACGTGATCCGCGTATGCCGGCCGCAGGAGCAGCCCGAACATCAGGTACTTCCACATGAAGGTCAGGTTGGGGCGGCTGTCGCCGACCCCGAGTGTCGACTGCACGATGAGGCGGTCGACGCCCGCGGCTTTCATCGCCGCGATGATGGTGCGGGTTCCCGGGCCGCGGACCCCGCCCTTGCGTCCCGCGCCGAGCGCGACGATCACCGCGTCCTGCCCCTGCACCGCGGTGCGGACCGCTGCCGCGTCGTGCACATCGCCCTGTACCGCACGAACATCACTGCACTGAACCTTTGCCGGGTCACGGACGAACGCGGTCACGTCGTGACCCCGCTGTAGTGCCTGTTCGACGACCTGGCGTCCGATGGTGCCGGTTGCGCCGAAAACCACGATCTTCATGATGTCTCCTTCGATTGGCTGGTGAACCCAGTCAATCGCAGCGATATGAGACTCTCCATGGTCCATCAGCTCGAATACATACGTAATCGTCTCGAACGCCGCTTCACCCCGCTTCGGACGGATAGAGCTTGTTTCACTCTCCGACCTGTGTGACGGTAGGGGTCATGGATGTACTCGGCGCGTTGCTCGACGGCCCCCGTGCCGAACGGGCGTTCCTGCTGAAGGCTGTCTTCGCCGGCCACTGGTCGATCAGTGTGGAGGACGAAGCGCCGTTGTCGATCGTCGTGGTCACGTCGGGGGCGGTGTCGGTTGCCGACGGCACCGCGACACATTCGCTCAACCCCGGTGACGTCATGCTGACGCGCGGTCACCGGCCGTGCGTGTTCGCGGACTCGCCGCAGACGCCCACCGACGTGCGGATCCTGCCCGGTCAGGAGTGCGTCGATCCCCACGGGCGCATACTGCGCGGAGAGATGAACCTCGGGGTCCGGACATGGGCAACGTTCCCGCCGACACCCCGGACGCCACCGTCATGCTCATCGGGACCTACGCCGGCGAGACATCGGTCGGCGCAAGGCTTCTCACTCAACTTCCGGACAACGTGGTGATCTCGGATTTCGAGTCACCACTGATCGGCCTACTCGCCGCCGAACTGGTGAACGACCGGCCCGGCCAGGAAGCAGTACTCGACCGTCTGCTGGATCTACTGCTGGTCTCCTGCCTCCGGGAAGCGCTGGGCGACAATCATACTCAGGGATGGCTCGCAGCTGAGGACGATCCGGTGGCAGGCCCCGCCCTCCGGCTCATCCATGAGCACCCGCAGGAACCGTGGACGGTCCAGTCCTTGGCGACCCACGCCCGAGTCTCGCGCGCGGCTTTCGCCCGGCGGTTCACCGAAAAGGTAGGTGAACCGCCACTGACCTATCTCACGAACTGGCGGATGGCACTGGCCGCCGATCTCGTCGCCGGAACTGATCTCACTCTCGAAGCGGTGAGCGGCCGCGTCGGTTACGCGAGCCCGTTCGCCCTGAGCGCCGCATTCAAACGCGTGCACGGAGTCTCGCCTGCCCGGTACCGCACTCACGGCGCCGTGAGTCAGCTCCGGACGTCTCCGCCGGCGAAGTGAGGTATCAGTCTGCGACAATCATGCCCCGCTCGGTGGATAGGCTCCGTACATGACAAGTGCGGACGAGATCGAGCCCGTCGTGGTGCGTGATGCTGCGGCGTGGCGGGCGTGGCTCGATGAGAATGAGGATTCGTCCGACGGGATCTGGTTGATGCTGGCGAAAAAGGGCACCACCACACCGACATCGCTCAGCTACGGCCAGGCGCTCGACGAGGCCCTGTGCAGCGGATGGATCGACGGACAGCTCAAGGGAATCGACTCGGCGACGTACCGGCAGCGGTTCACGCCGAGGCGTCGGCGCAGCCTCTGGTCGGCGCGGAACGTCGGTATTGTGGCCCGCCTCATCGAGGAAGGGCGGATGCGTCCTCGCGGTTTCGCCGAGATCGACAGCGCCAAGGCCGACGGCCGCTGGGATGCGGCTTACGCCGGGCAGGCGACCATCCAGATGCCCGACGATCTCGCCGCTGTGCTTGCCGAAACCCCAAGCGCGCAAGCTATGTTCGACACTCTCAGCGCCCAGAACCGCTATGCGGTCCTGCTCCGCGTGTCCACCGCGCGCACAGCGCAGACCCGACGGAACAGGATCGACCGATTGGTCGCGATGCTCGCACGCGGCGAAACGCCACACCCCCAGTGAGTGACGCCGCGACAGCCTTCAGAGATGAATCGCGTATGTGTTGATCCGCCGATACAGCGTCGACCGGGAGATTCCCAGGGATTCCGCGGCCTTGACCCTGTTCCCGTCGAACCGTCGGAGCGTCTCGATAATCGCGTCGCGCTCAGCCGATTCGAGAGTCGTTATCGTGCGTTTGGGGGCCGCGGAATGGATATAGGGCGGCAGATCCGCCTCGGTGACCACTCCGGCGGGTTTCATGCACAGGACCTTCTTCAAGGTGGCGACCAGATCGCTGACATTACCGGGCCAGGTGTATTTCTTGAGCGCGTGAAGCATTCCGTCGCTGAACTCCAGGTCGCGATTCGGTGCCAATTGGGCGGCGTGCAAGCGCAGGATCGTCGCGATGTCCTCCGGGTGGTGACGCAGGGCGGGGACCTCGACGGTCCGTTGGAACAGCGGGATCAGCATCGAGGTGAGCACCGGATCGTCGCTCGCATAATCGCTGGCACAGTGCGTCGTCGCCACGATCCACCGGGCGGGGTAGGAATGTTGGTCGTCGGTGATCGCCCGCGCGATCTCGGCGTCGTCACCGGGAGTCAGGGCATCGATCCGGCGCAGCACGATCGTCGTCGCGCTGGTCGCCAGCGCGGCCTCGGCATCATGGACGGCGTCGGGGGAGGAACAGTCCACCACCGCGCACCGCGCTTGCGGATTCTTGTGCAGATGAGCGCCGCGCGCCAAGGTGACGCGGCCCGCGCCCCGCTCACCCACCAGCAGGGTGTTGGTGCTGGTCGCCGCGGCCCTGGAGAGCTCGGTGCGGCAGCGTTCCCACTGCGGTGAGCCGCCGACCGCACCGGGAAGCGTCGGCACCTGGTATCCCCGACGCCGGACCGAGGCTTCCCGCTTGATCAGATCGACCTCCAGCACCACACCGGCCGGTTCACCGGCGTCGTCGACGAGGGTACGGCGGATGGCTATCGACTGCCCGGAAGGCAGGATCAGCGTGAATTGGTTGATCCTGCCGGGGACCAGCATGCACCGTGCCTCCTCCCGCAGGAATGCCTCGTCGATCGGATCGAGGAACTGCGAACCGCTCGACATGAAGATTCCGCAGCTCAGTGAGTACACAGCACCGGACCGTCTGCGGCAGGCGTCGATGAACGAGTTGAGCACCGCGAGCTGTTTCGCGGAACCACTGGAGCGCAGAGCTGCCTCGATGTCGCGGGCGGCAGTGATCGTGAGTTGCCGCATCATCGGATTCGCATCCCGGGCCAGGCAACTGATGTCGAGAATCCCCTCCAGCTTCCCACTGACCGGATCGTGGATCGGTGTGCCCGCACAGGTGAACTCGTGGAGTTCCTCGTTGAAATGTTGTGTGCCGTCGATGTACACCGGCATCCGTGCCTCGACCGCCGTGCCGACGCCGTTGGTGCCGACCGTGGCCTCCGAATAGTCGAAACCCGGAGCGAAACACGCCTCGTCGAGACGCCCGGCCAACGACCGGTCCGTGTCCCGGCGAAGGATGACCCGGGCATTCTCATCGGTGAGGGCGATGGCGAGCGGAATACTCGACATATCGCCGTGCAAACGGTCGAGAACCGGGACCGCGCATTGCACGAGGCGGCGCTGCAAGTCGAGGTCCGGAACGTAGTGCAGGTCGGAGAGGACGTGATCGGGCGCCAGCCCGGCGTTCCGGGAACGATCCCACGACTGGTGGATGTACGTGGGCAGGCGGGCGGACCCGGGGGCGCCGGCCATTCCATCGGGGGCCCCGCGCTCGGTGAAGTGACGTCCTGCGCCACTGTTCCGGATCGTGGTCATCGAAATCCTCTGCCTGACGGCGACTACGCTGCCGTCATCACGGTCAAGTGTTCATCACCGAAGCGGGCCGGCGAGGGGACTCGGTGCAGAACCTATCCGCCTCGCCAGGCCCACTCCTATACCTCTGCGTCCAGCAATTCCTGCAAGTGACGGTCGATTTGCACCATGTACGTCGGAGCGACACCGAACAGTCCGAGATGCCCCAGCACATCGTTCACGATCCGGAATTCAGCGTTCGGGATCAGCCTCGCCTCGGCCTCGCAGTCTGCAGGCGGGAACAGCTGATCCAGGTCGATCGGTAGGACGAAGACCTTGGCGGTGATCCGGCTCAGCGCCGCCGCCAGATCGCCTCCGGTGTGCCGTGCGACATCGCCCCGCTGCCACGCCCAGGCCTGAGTCAGTAGGTCGTTGGGATCCATCGCGGTGAAGTACGGCTCCAGGAACCCTGCCAGGAAGGCCTCCTTGGACTCGAAGTCCAGCGCCCGCCAGACCTCCTGCTTCCAGAACTCGGTGGAGAATCCCTTGATCGCCCAGATGTGTGACATGCGGGTCAGGCCGTCGACCACCTCGTCGTTCGAGCTGTACTCGCCGCCCTTCCACGCCGGATCTGACATGATCTGCTCGCGGATGACCTCGGCGATCAGGTAATCGTCCGGGGTGTTCTGGGCGGTCCCGGCTATCGGCGCCGCCCGCAGCACCTTGTCCGGGAACCGAACCGCCCACTCGTAGGTCTGCTGCGCACCCATAGATCCGCCGACCACCAGGGCCAGCTTGTCGATGCCGAAGTGCTCGCGGAGCAGCCGCTCCTGTGCGACGACGTTGTCGCCGATCCGGATATCCGGGAACTTCGACATCGCGATGCTCGCGTTCGGGCCGTCGGCGTTGTGCGGGGACGTCGACAATCCACTGCCGATCTGGTCGACGCAGATGATGAAGTACTTGTCAGGGTTCAGCGCGTGGTCCGTGCCGATGTAGACGTCGCGCCACACCTGGTGCGTCCCCGAGAACCAGGTCGGGATCAGGATCGCGTTGTCCCTGGCCTCGTTCAGCGTGCCGAAGGTGGCGACGGCGAGCCGGCAGTCGGGAATCGTCCCGCCTTCCTCCAGCTGGAGTTCGCCGACGCTGATCAGTTCGTAGTCTCCGTGATGGTCGTGACTGTAGTAGCCGTTCTCAATGGCCATGGTGGTTGCCTTTCACAAGGATCGTCGGGAGCCGCGCGGATCAGGAGAACCGGAATCGGGGGTAGCCTGCGGCGGCCTCCTTCTCGCACTCCTCACGGTAGGCGCCGACGCCGCCGATGTAGGAGAGCAGCCTGCCGGTGGGTTTGCCGGGGACATTTGCGCCGGTGTACCAGGAGTGGGACTTCGGGACGAGGGTGGCGTTGGCGATCTCGTCGTGGTGATCGACCCAGCTCTGCTCGCCCTCGACTGTCGGCTCGATGATCTGCAGGCCGTTGGACTGCATGTGCTTGACGACGTCGGTGATCCACTCGGTCTGCTGTTGGAGGCAGGTGGTCATATTGCACAGAGCCGCGGACGGCGCCAGCGGGATTCCGGTGTTCAGCAGGTTGGGGAAGCCCTCGATCATGATGCCCATCGTCGAACGGATGTCCTTGCCCCATTCTTCGGCGAGTGAACGTCCACCGCGGCCGCGGAGATCGATCCGGGTGAGAGAACCCGTGCCGGCGTCGAAGCCTGTTGCCATGACAATGACGTCCACCTCGTGGTGGCTGCCGTCTTCGAGTTCGATACCGGTCGAGGTGATCCGTGTGATGGGATTGTTCCGGACGTTGACGGCCTCCACATTGTCCTGGTGGAAGGCCTCGTAGTAGCCGCGTTCGAGCGGAACACGGTGGGTGCCGAAGCCGTAGTCGCCGGGTTGCGGGACCAGTGCGTCGATGAGTTCCGGATCCTGGAGGCGGGCCTCGATCTTCTCCCGGACGAACTGTGAGATCACGTCACTGGCCTCCTGTTCGGAGAACAGTTCGGCGAAGGAGGCGAGCCAGAGCTTGAGCGAGCCGTCCTCCCAGATCTGGTTGATGTGCTCGTGCCGCTGCTCCGGGGTGAGATCGGCCCAGGCGTGTTCGAAGTCATATTCGAAACCGGTGAAGGTGTGCGGGACGGTGTCGCGGATCTCCGCAAACCGGTTGTGGTACCACTCATGTTCTACGGGACCGTATTTCGGGTTCTTCATCGGAATCGAGTACTGCGGTGTGCGGATGAAGACCTTCATGTGGCCGACCTCCGGGGCAATCGTCTGGATCACCTGGATCCCGGTGGCGCCGGTGCCGATCACCGCGACGCTCTTGCCCTTGACTTCGACGCCTTCTTTCGGCCAGCGCGAGGTGAAGACTATCTGGCCGCCGAAGCTCTCCTGGCCGTCGAAGACATCGGTACGCGGTGCTGACAGCATGCCGGCACAGGTGATGAGCAGCCGGGTGTCGATGGTTTCGCCGGTGTCGGTGGCAACCAGCCAGCGGCCGGTGTCCTCGTTGAAGACGGCGCTCTGGATCCGGGTGTTGAAGGTGTAGTCGTCGCGGAGTTCGAGCTGGTCGGTCACGTAGTGCAGCCACTGCTCGATCTCCGGCTGCCCGGGGAACTTCTCGCTCCAGGACCAGCCCTTGTACAGCTCTTCGTTGAACAGGTACTGGTAGATGTAGGCCTCGGAGTCGAACCGCGCACCGGGGTAGCGGTTCCAGTACCAGGTTCCGCCGACGTCGCCGCCGGCCTCGTAGCCGTGCACGTTCAGGCCGAGTTCGCGGAGTTGGTACACCTGGTAGAGCCCGGCGACCCCGGCCCCGATGACGAGAGCGTCGAGGGTCGTAGTAGCCGAAGGGGCATCTGCGGTCAGCGTCATGGCGATCATTCCCGTCGTGGTGAGGGTGTGCGTTCGTGTCAGTGGCCGCGAATCAGATGATGCGGTGGCTCACAGATGATCAGTGTTGTGCGCTGCATCACTCATGAATGTGTCAGTGCTGACACAATTTCGTCTTGGTCATCCCCACACCCGATACGCGGCTGGTCGTCGTTCACTCGCCGGATTCGACCACGGTCGAGATGCGGTCTTGCTCGCTCTTGAGGTCACCGGAGCCACTGCTCGCGAACGTCGGCGTCCTCTTGATTCGAAATATAGTTGCAGTATGATGTAACCAATACAATTGGACGCAACCATTTCAGGAGCAGCAGCCATGACCATCGCCATCACTCCCGCCGGCGCCGGCGGGCTCTCCGTTCTCGGCGAGACGCTTCGTCCGCTCACCCCCGGCTACGGAGGCATCGAGATCTTCGAGACCAGCGGCCCCGCGCAGGCCGGACCACCGCCCCACCGTCACCCCTGGGAAGAGATCTACTTCGTGCTCGAGGGCACGCTGGAGCTGTTCGACGACGGCTCGTGGAGCACCGCCTCCGCCGGCGCCACTGTCACAGTCCCGCCCAACCAAGTCCACTCCTACCGGCTCGGCAGCGCCGAGACCCGCTTCCTCACCATCACCGGGCCGGGTGCTGCGCGGCAGTTCTTCGAGGAGATGGACGCCGAGATCACCACGCTTCCGCCAGACATCGGGCGGGTGCTGAAAGTCGCCGGGCGCAATGGACTCGACGTGGTTCTTCCCGGATGACAGGCACGCGGACCCGCACCTACGACAGCCCGCACCGTCAAGCCCAGCAAGAGGAGACCCGGCGCCGCATCGTCGAAGCGTTCATCGAGCAGCTCGCCGACCCCGGCACCACCGATCTGTCACCCTCGGCAGCGGCGCGCGCAGCCGGCCTCTCGGTGCGAACGGTGCACCATCACTTCCCCGACGCCGATGCGCAGCACGCGGCGGTCGCCGAGGCGTTGGAGGCACGGATGTTTCCCGTTCCCGTCGCGCTGCCGACGACGCCGGCCGAACTCGTCGAGATGGTGCGCGAGGTCTACCGAGCTGCGGAAGACCACCTACCGCTGTTGCGGGCGCTGGTGCGCAGTCGGGTCGGTACCGACGTTCGACGACGGCGCCGCGCGGCCCGATTGCAGGCCATCCAGGACGTCGTGGCCGGTGTCGGCGGCGGTGAACAAGAGTGCGGCGACGCGGTCGCCGTGATCTCGTTGTTGGCCAGCGCCGACGCCGGGGTCACCCTCGCCGACCAGTACGGACTCACCCTGGCCGACGCCGGTCGTGCGTGCGCCGCCGCGACCCGAGCGGTGCTGGCCGACCTCGGCGCCGACCTGTCGCCGGCCGCACGCTCAATGGACCATTCGCGCCGGTAGTGGGCGGACCGCAATTGTGCGCCCATGTCGGTGGACCGCCACCGTCAACCGACGGTGGCCATATACCCCTTAGGGGTATAGCGTGGGGCGGGACGACGATGACGGGAGATCGCATGTACAAGCGTCTGGCAGGCGCCCTGGCCGCGGGAGTGATCGGCGGCGCGCTGATGCTGACCGGCTGTTCCGGCGACGACGATGCCGCGTCAAGTACCACCGGCATGCACGACCACGGCAGTACGTCGGCCGTCGATCATTCGGGGACGGGTCACCCGGCCGACGGCGGTCCGGCGCCCGCGGGTATCCAGGGCGCCACCAACCCGACGTACGCGATGGGCACCGAGGTGACGCTGACCGCCGATCACATGACCGGCATGAAGGGCACCAAGGCAACGGTCGTCGGGGCCTTCGACACCTACACGTATTCGGTGAGCTATACCCCCACGACCGGCGGTGCCCGCGTCACCGATCATCGCTGGGTGGTGCAGGAAGAACTCAAGGACGCCGGCGACAAACGCCTCGCCGACGGCACCGAGGTCACCCTCCTCGCCGACCATATGACCGGCATGAAGGGCGCCAAAGCCACCATCGACCACTCCACCGACGAAACCGTGTACATGGTCGATTTCGAAGCCGGCGCCATGACGATGACCAACCACAAGTGGGTCGTCGAAAGCGAGATCCGCCCGGCGTCCTAGATCGCCTGGCAGTCCGGCACCGAAACCGGCGTCAGCGCCCGGGACGGCGCCGTCACAAACCCCACCGCTGAGCGGTGGCATCGCAATTATTGTCATGCCGACGCCCAGCGGTGGGGTTTGTGACCATGACAGATGTCATGCCCAATTCCTGACATCCGTTCTACGTCCGCAACACCGGATCCGGGCAACGTTGTGGACATGATCAACACACCGGCAATCGCACTGACCGACCTGCGCAAGAGCTTTCGAGGACCCGGCGATGCCACGATCACCGCGGTCGACGGCATCGGACTGACCATCGCTCCCGGCGAGGTGGTCGCCTTCCTCGGCCCCAACGGCGCTGGCAAGACCACCACCCTCGACATGGTGCTGGGCCTGACCACACCGGATTCGGGCACCGTCCGGATCTACGGCACATCCCCGCGCGAGGCCACTGCGAACGGGCGCATCGCGGCGGTGCTGCAGAACGGCGGGTTGCACCCCGATTTCACGGTCGCCGAGACCGTCGAGATCGTGGCCTCGTTGCACGGACGCCTCGACGATGTGGGCACCGTGCTGCATGCGACCGGCCTCACCGGCCTCGCCGGACGCAAGGTGTCCCGCTGCTCGGGCGGCGAGCAGCAGCGGATCAAATTCGCCCTGGCCACCCTCCCCGACCCCGACCTGCTGATTCTCGACGAACCGACCGCCGGCATGGACGTCGACGCCCGCCGCGCCTTCTGGGCGACGATGCGCACCGACGCCGCCGCCGGGCGCACCGTCCTGTTCGCGACGCACTACCTGGAGGAGGCCGACACCTTCGCCGACCGGATCGTGCTGATCGCGGGGGGCCGGATCGTCGCCGACGGACCCACCGCCGACATTCGCACCATGGCCGGACGCCGGGTGGTGTCCGCGATCGTCGACGACGACGAGATCGCCCGACTCACCGGGCGGCTACCGGGCGTGGAGATCATCGAATACCGCGGTGGCAGAACTTATCTCGCCGCTCCTGATTCCGATGTGCTGGCTCGGTCCCTGCTCACCACCACCGGCGCACGGGAGGTGGAGATCGCGAGCCACAACCTCGAAGACGCGTTCCTCACCCTCACCGCAGGCACCTCCGGGACCCGATCGTGACCTGAAACCCACTGAGCCACAACGTAGAAGGATTTCCACATGACCACCACGCTCCCTCTCGGAATGTCGGCGACGTTCCTGCGCACCGATCTTCGCCGCGTACTGCGCAACCGCCGCGCACTGATCTTCGCGGTCATCATGCCCGCGGTGCTGTATCTGGTGTTCGGTGCCACCCAGAAGTCCTCCGACACAGTCGGATCCGGAAACGTCGCGTTCTATGTGCTGATCGGTATGGCCGTGTACGGGGCGATCATCGCCGCCGCGTCGAACGCGGCGTCTGTGGCGCTGGAACAGGAGTCGGGCTGGACGCGCACCCTGATGATGACCCGGCTGCGACCCACCGGCTATGTGGCGACCAAAGTGATTGTGGCACTGTCGATGGGCACGCTCCCGATGCTCGTGCTGGCCGTTGCGGGCCTGGCCACCGGCGCCGACGCCCCGGCCGGGTGTGGATCGCATGTCTGGCGTTGGGCTGGCTCGGTTCAGCCGTGTTCGCGGCGTTCGGACTGACGGTCGGCGCGCTGTTCCGGTCCGACGGTGCGATGCAGGTGATGGGTGGCGGCATCGCGCTCCTGGCGTTCGCGGGGAATGTCTTCGTGCCGCTGCAGGGCACCATGCTCACCATCTCGCAGTTCACCCCGATGTTCGGTGTCGTCAGCATCGCCCGCTACCCGCTCGATCACGGCATGACCGCCTACGACGAACACATCTCCCTGACCGTGGCCATCGTGAACGTGATCGTGTGGGCCGCGGTCTTCACCGCGACCGCCACGTTCTACTACACCCGCAGCACGCGCCGCCAGTGACCGATACGCTCGACAAGCGATGACCACAGGCAGAACACGACAACGCAATACCGGCCGGTGGGCGCCCTGGCGTGATCTGCGCTGGGCGTTCATCGCCATCTGGCTGGTCTTTCTCGGCTATCCGATGGCCTCGCTGGTCTCGGCGGATGTGTCCGTCACCGCCAAGGTGATCGGCTTCGTCCTGCTGGCTGCATTCGCCGGCGTCTACCTCGTCACCTCGGTACATGTGTTGTCCGGACCACCCGGTCGTTCACGGGAGGGTCTGATCGCCCTGGTCGTGCTCACCGCGATCACCGCCGCCCTCACCCCGACGATCCACGAGAACGCGCTCGGCACGGGACCGTTCCTGATGGCGGTGGCGGCGTTCACGTTTCCGCTCGGCTGGGCGGTCGTCGTCATCACCGCGCTGCTGGCGGCGACGCTGCTGATCCCCACCTGGGCGTCGTGGGGGTCGGACACGAATATCGCGATAATCATGACGGTCGTCGCGTTCACGATGCTGGGCATCCGCTTTCTGCGGTCCCGCGAAACGGAACGGGAGGAGGCCGCCGAAGCGCAGCGCGCCCTCAACGAACGCCTGGCGGTGGTGGCCGAACGTGAACGTCTGGCCCGCGATGTCCATGACATCCTCGGCCATTCGCTGACCGTCATCACGGTGAAATCGGAATTGGCGGGCAAACTTCTCGACCGCGACCCCGAGCGTGCGCGTGTCGAACTCTCCGATATCAACACCATTGCCCGGCAGTCACTTTCGGAGGTACGCACCACCGTCGGCCAGATGCGCACACCTGATCTTCCGACGACGCTGGCCGCGGTGACGACGGCCCTGCGCGCGGCCGGTATCGACGCCGAGGTCCCCGAATCGGTACCCGACGGTATTCCCGACGTATTCACGTGGGTACTGCGCGAGGCGGTCACCAACGTGGTGCGTCACAGCGGTGCGACGCGCTGCGAGATCGAACTGACTCCGCAATCGATCATGGTGCGCGACAACGGTTCCGGAATGCATGATGCCGCGTACGGCAACGGCCTCGACGGTCTGTGCGAGCGCGTGGAATCGGCGGGCGGGCAACTGACCCTCGAATCCGGTACGGACGGAACGACTCCGCGAGCGGAGATCGAACCATGACGATCCGGCTACTGCTCGCCGACGACCAGGCGCTGGTGCGGGGCGCACTGGCCGCCCTGCTCGACCTGGAATCCGACCTTGAGGTGGTGGCACAGGTCGGGCGGGGCGACGAGGTGGTGGCGGCCGCGCTCGCGTCGTCGGCGGACGTGTGCCTGCTCGATATCGAAATGCCGGGCGCCGACGGTATCGAGGCCGCCGCCGCGCTTCGGGAGGCCGCGCCACAGGTGCGGTCACTGATCGTCACCACGTTCGGGCGGCCCGGCTACCTGCGTCGTGCCGTCGACGCCGGTGTGACCGGTTTCGTCGTCAAGGACACCCCGGCAGCCGAACTCGCCGACGCGGTGCGGCGCGTGCACGCCGGGCTGCGCGTGATCGATCCGACGCTGGCCACCGAAAGTCTCACCAGCGGCGACAATCCGCTCACCGCGCGCGAATGCGAGGTGTTGCGGGCGGCGTTGTCGGGTGCGCCGGTCGCGCAGATCGCCGCACAGGTGCATCTGTCGGCAGGTACCGTCCGTAACCACCTGTCGGCGGCCATCGGCAAGACGAACACGGCCACCCGCGCCGAAGCCGCACGCGTCGCGCGCGAACGCGGCTGGATCTGACCGCCGCGACCTCAGCCGGATCAGGGACGGGCGCTAACGTTGATCCATGTCCGTTCCCGCACCGCACCCGTTCGCGTCCACCACCGCCGAGTTCGCCGCCAATCTCGCCGCCGTGCAGGCCAACATCGCTGCGGCCGCCGAACGAGCGGGCCGCTCGGCCGACGAGGTCCGGCTGCTGCCGGTCAGCAAGACGGTGCCCGAGGACCGGCTGTGCCTGGCGATCGCCGCTGGATGTCATCGGTTGGGCGAGAACAAGGTTCAAGAAGCCAAACGCAAATCCGAGAGCCTGGCGAGGTTGGGCGTCGATTGGGCGGTCATCGGGCATCTGCAGACCAATAAGGCCAAGGATGTGGCGTCGTTCGCCACCGAGTTCCAGGCCCTGGACAATCTGCGGGTTGCGCAGGCACTGGACCGGCGACTGACCGACCTGGGCCGCACCCTTGAGGTGTACGTGCAGGTCAACACCTCGGCGGAGGAATCGAAGTTCGGTCTGCCACCCGAGGAATTGGCAGGTTTCCTGCGGGAGCTACCCCGGTACGAGACGTTGAGGGTACAGGGTCTGATGACGCTGGCCCTGTTCACCTCCGACACCGACCGGGTGCGGGAATGCTTCCGGACCCTGCGCACGCTCCGCGACCGGATGAGAGAGGAATCCCCCGACCTCATCGGGACCGGCGAACTGTCGATGGGCATGTCCGGTGACTACGAACTGGCCATCGAAGAGGGCGCCACCTGCGTCCGCGTGGGCCAGGCGATATTCGGTGCCCGCAACACCCCCGACAGCAAATACTGGCCTCCTACCCGACCGCAGGACTGATTGATCAGGCTTTCACATAGGCGGATTCGAACATTACGGTCCGGCCGCCGGCCCGGATACGCGAACCCGGAATGAGAATGTGCGGACGCCCCGGTGCGAGCCTGACCTCCACCGTGTTGGGCGTCGAGACGTACGTGCCGTTGGCCGAATGCAGATCCAGGATCTGAACCGTCCACTCGACGAGCCGGAACTCCACATGCTTACGTGACAGCAATCCAGAATCGTCCCGGACCTGGACCAACCTGGGCGCGCCCTGCGGTTGCGCGCCCGGACCCGACCCGGTGAGCCGGCCCAGCACCAGGGTTTCGTCGAGGAGGATCTCAGGGCCCTGATCGAGGATCAGCCGGCCCAGCGGAGGCCGCTCCCCCTTGACCAGCACCCCGGGGCCCAGCGCGAGCGGCTGCCTGCACTCGGCACACCAGCGCGCCTCGGGATGATTGAGATGACCTTGGGGACAACGTATTCCGTAGGCCATCGGGCGAGAATGCGCGACATCGGTTACTGCGTCGACACCGCCGGAAGACGGACCGGACCGTTGTACCCGCGGCTCAGGCGGGCCCGGCTGCGCAATGTACGCCTCATCGAATCTCGTGGGCGCTGCCCGTCCTGGACCTGCGGGAGCAGGTCTCGCCGGTGGCGTGTGCTTGGCACCCAACGGTTCGGTGTCCCCCGGTTCAGCGTCCCCCGGTTCAGCGTCCCCCGGTTCGCTGCTTCTCGGTCCGGCGACAGCCGGTGCATCCCCGGGCAACGGTTCGGTGGCAGCCAGATCTTCCGGTGACCACGGCTCGGTGCCGCCCAGAGCTTCCGGTGACCACGGCTCGGTGCCGCCGAGGTCTGCCGGTGACCACGGCGCGGTGTGGACCGGCGTGTCAGCGGCGGGCGCATCCGCCGGAGGGGCTTCTGTGTGTGATGGAGTCTCCGCGGGAGAAGGGGTTTCGGTGGCGGGCAGGGGTGCGGTGGCGGGCAGATCACCGGTCGACGGACCCGATTGCGCCGCAGGCCTGGGCGTGTCGGCGGCGGACTTGAATTCGGGGGCCGGTTCGGACCCGGCCGCCGCGCTGCGCAGACGCGCCTGCTGACCGGTGTCGGGAACGATCTGCGTACTGCGCAGGCCCACCGGCACGTGCAGCAGCGCACCCGCGGCCGGCACGATTCCCCGCACCAGGTCGAACTGCTCCCGGCCGGGTTCAGCCGGCTTGGCACCGGCCAGGTACATTCCAAAACCCTCGTGCGACCACGGTAACGCCCGGTCGAACGGCTCGCCCGGTCCGGGTTCGATGCGCTGCCCGTCGGCTTCGGCGAACACCCGCCCGTTCAGAAAGGCGGCGATGCCGACCCGGTCGGTGGCGGCGAAGGCGATGTCGACCTCGTCATCAGCGCTGGCCACCAGCTGGGCGATGGCGCGCGCCAGGTGCCTGCCGCGACGGGTGACGCCTTCGGGTGTTTCGACGGCGGACTCGATATCGGCGATCGCGTCGAGCACCTCCGCGGGTACCGCTGCCGCCACGACACAGAAGAACGCCGGTGTCCGGATGACAACCCCATCGCCCGGAACCAGCGTCACCTTCGGTAATTCGCCAGACATTTCCCCACTGTATCCCGGCGAGGGCACCGGGCCGTTCCCGCGTCGCGAACTGTTTCCCGCCGATCGGATGTCGCGATATCGGATAAGCAGGAAGAGGTTTGCGACGCGCAAGTTTTGATATGTCAGACTTGGGGTGATATTTCAACGTGAGGAGTCTTCGCATGGCCAACGCCGCCTATCGCCCCCGCCGCTCGACGCTCGCAGTACCCGGTTCCAGCCAGAAGTTCATCGACAAGGCGCGTACGCTCAATCCCGACGCCCTGTTCCTCGATCTGGAGGACGCCTGTGCGCCGGCCGCCAAGGCCGACGGCCGCGTCAACATCGTCAAGGCACTAAACGAGGGCGGTTTCGGCGACACCACCCGCGTGGTGCGCATCAACGACTGGACCACCGAGTGGACCTACCGCGACGTCGTCGACGTCGTGAGCGGCGCCGGGGCGAACCTCGACTGCCTGATGCTGCCGAAGACACAATCGGTGGCGCAGGTGCAGGCACTGGACATGCTGGTCACCCAGATCGAAAAGGCCGAGGGTCTTGAGGTGGGCCGCATCGGTTTCGAGATCCAGATCGAGAACGCACGCGGCCTGCTGGCGGTCAACGAGATCGCCGCGGCCAGCCCGCGCAACGAGACGCTGATCTTCGGTCCGGCCGACTTCATGGCGTCAATCCAGATGAAGTCGCTGGTCGTGGGCGAGCAGCCCGACGGCTACGACACCGGTGATGCCTATCACCACATCCTGATGTCCCTGCTGATGGCCGCCCGCGCCAACGACCTGCAGGTGATCGACGGCCCGTACCTGGCCATCAAGGATCTCGACGGCCTGCGCCGCGTCGCCGGACGCTCCGCCGCCCTCGGGTTCGACGGCAAGTGGGCGCTGCATCCGACGCAGATCGACATCGTCAACGACATCTTCTCCCCCCGGCAGGCCGACTACGACCACGCCGAGAACATCCTCGACGCCTACGACTGGTGCACCTCCGCCGCAGGCGGCGCGCGCGGCGCGGCGATGCTGGGCGACGAGATGATCGACGAGGCCTCCTGCAAGATGGCACTGGTCGTCTCGGCGAAGGGCCGGGCTGCGGGGATGTCGCGGACCGATGTGTGGACTCCGCCGCAGTAGCTTGCTGATATATCAGTAGGGCATTAATGTGTCTGCATGTCGTCAGCGCAGCCCTTGACTGATTCCACCGTCACCGCCGAGGTGTTCGCGGATATCTTCCGCGAACACCCCGCCGGTGTCGCCGTCGTGACCGCGGACGCCGGTGACGGTCCGGTCGCGATGACCGTCACGTCGGTGTCGTCGGTCGACGTCGCTCCCCCGATCCTCATGTTCTCGGTGTCGGGACGATCCTCGAGCGCGCCGACGATTCGTGCGGCGCAGACCGTTGTCGTGCATCTTCTCGACGCCGACGATGTGGAGATCGCAAAACTCGCAGCGACACATGGCGTCGACCGGTTCGCCGATACCTCGTCGTGGTCGCGACTGCCCACCGGCGAACCCCGCTATCACGGCACCCGCGCCTGGATCCGCGGGAAGACGGTCTCCTCGATGGACGCCGGAGATGCCACCATCATCGCTGTAGAGGCGCTGGAAGTCGGTGCGGCCGAAGGTAAGTCGGCAGATCCACTGGTCTACCACGCCCGCACCTGGCACGGCCTCGGCGATCACAGCAAACTCGACCCAACCGGCGGCCGCATCTGACAGGAAGCCGCCCACCTCGCCAGCTACGAGGTGCAAGGTCACCCAGCGACGAGCCTCGAAACCCTTTCGAGCGGACAATGTCGTATCACCGGGTTTTGAGCCTCGCGGCGCTCGCACCTCAACCGGTGCGGGGTAGCCGCTGTCGGCAGATCAGCGGCGGCCGAGGTGATCGGCCAAAAGCTTGGCGGCGATGTCGAAGTGGCCTTCGGCGATGCGGCGGGCGGCGACTCCGTCGCGGGCCGAGAGGGCGCGCACGAGGTCCTCGTGGTCATCGAGGGAGCAGGGTACGCGTTCGGGGAACAGGGCGAAGAAGCGGCGCGGGATCATCCTGCCTGCATCCGAGAGCATGCCGATCAGGCGCGGTGATCCGCAGGCGCGGTTGATGGCGGCGTGAAAGAGCCAGTTGAGGGTGGTGATGTCCTCGCCGGACTGGGAGGCGACCCGGATCTCACGCTGGAGTTCTTTGACGCGCAACAGGTCCCGTTCGGAGATCTTGCCCGCCGCCCATTGCGCGGCCACCCCGGACAGCGCTGCCATCAGCTGGAAATTCTCGATGGTGGACTCAGGTGAGACACCGATGACGGTGACCCCGCTGCGCTGGACGACCTTCACCAGTCCGTCCTGCGCAAGTGCCAGGCAGGCCTCGCGGACGGGCGTGCGGCTGGTACCGAACTCGGCGGCGTATTTGTCGAGGTCGATGCGCTCGCCCGGGGCCAGTTCGCCGGCCAGGATCCGTTCGCGCAGAACCTCACCGACGCGTTCGCGGCCGGTACGCCGGTCCACGGGGTCCGCGTCGACCTCGCCGACCACCCAGGGCCCCTGCACTGCCTCACTCACCCGACACACCTCTCATCCGCAGATACCCCAGTATCGCCGAGTCCGCCGCCACGCCTTGACGGACCGCCGTCACGTCTATAAATATATCAGTTATTGAGTGATACGTTTCATCTTGAGAGGCATACCAATGACCGAATCACGTACCGACAAGCTCACACTCGTCGCGTTCATGCAGGCATCCAACGTGTCGGTGTTCTCCGGCTCGTGGCGTTACCCCAGCTCAGCCGCCGACTACCTCGACCTGCGCTACTACCAGCGCATCGCCCGCACTCTCGAGGACGGCAAGTTCGACCTGATGTTCTTCGATGACCGCCTCGCGATGCCCGCGATCTACGGCAACTCCCCCGATGAGGCGATCCTGCGCGGTGCCCGCCCCATCAAGCTCGACCTCACGGCCATCCTCGGCGCGATGGCCGCCGCCACCGACCACCTCGGGCTGGGTGCCACCTACTCCACCACCTACTACGAGCCGTTCCACGTGGCGCGCACCTTCGCGACCCTCGACCACCTCAGCCGCGGCCGCGCCGCCTGGAACGTCGTCACCTCCGTCAATGACGCCGAGGCCCGCAACTTCAGCGTCGACGCGCACACCGAACACGACCGCCGCTACGACCGCGCCGACGAGTTCATCGACGTCGTCAGCAAGCTGTGGGATTCGTGGGAGGACGACGCGATCGTCGACAACCGCGCCGAGGGCGTGTTCGCCGACCCCGACAAGGTCCATGAGCTCGGCCACAAGGGTGAGTTCTTCTCCGTCCAGGGACCGCTGACCGTGCCCCGCACCCCGCAGGGCCGCCCGGTGATCATCCAGGCCGGCCAGTCCGGTCGTGGCCGCCAATTCGCCGGCAAATGGGCTGATCTCATCTTCACCGGCAACCCCAGCCAGGCCATCGCGCAGGAACACTACGCCGACCAGAAGGCGACGATCGCAGCCGAGGGCCGCGACCCGAACAGCGTCCGTATCCTGCCGATGGTGTACGTCATCACCGGTGAGACCGAGAGCATCGCCCGCGAGAAGGAGGCGATCTTCCTCAACGAACTCGTCCACCCGCAGGCCTCGCTCGCCCTGCTGTCGGAGGTCACCAACTACGACTTCTCCGGCCACAGCCTCGATGACGAGATCACCGACGAACTCGTCGACTCGATCTCCGGCATTCGCGGCCTGGTCCAGGGTGTCAAACGGCACCTCGGGGATCAGAAGATGACGCTGCGAGTGCTGGCCAACCACCGTGCGACATTGCTGCAGGGGCCGCGTTTCGTGGGTACCGGCGAGCAGATCGCCGACCAGATGGCCGACTGGTTCAACTCCCGTTCCTGCGACGGATTCGTCATCGCCGCAACACATTTCCCGGGCGCATTCGAAGACTTCACCCGACTGGTGGTGCCGGTACTACAGGACCGCGGGCTGATGCGTACCGACTACACCGGCAACACCCTGCGCGAGAACCTGGGCCTGGAACGTCCCGACAACCTCTTCACCACGCCCGCCGCCGAGACCCCGGCAGAGGCCGAATCGGTCCCCGAGGTCGTCGGTGTCTGAGAACGCGAGCACCCCGCCCCGCAGCGACATGCTCGCGGGGATCCGGGTGCTGGACATGGCGACGCTGGCCGCCGCACCGCTGGCGGCCACCTACCTCGGCGAGTTCGGCGCAGACGTCATCAAGGTGGAGCAGCCGCAGGGCGGCGACGCCATCCGCGGCTGGGGCGTCCAGCGCAACGGCGTCGGCCTGATGTGGAAAAGCGTCGGTCGCAACAAACGGTCAGTCACCATCGACCTGCGTACCGACGAGGGTCAACGACTCCTGCGTAAGTTGGCCGCCGAGTGCGATGTGGTGGTGGCCAACACCCGGCCGCTGACCCTGCGCAAATGGGGACTGGACTACGAGCAACTGCGCCAGGTCAATCCGAAGCTGGTGATGCTGCACATCACCGGCTTCGGCCTCGAAGGCCCCAAGGCACCGCGGCCCGGATTCGGCACCCTCGGTGAGGCGATGAGCGGATTCGCCCATCTCACCGGCGAAGCCGACGGCCCGCCGACGCTCCCCGCGTTCATGCTGGCCGACGGGGTGGCCTCACTCAACGCCGCCTACGCGGTGATGATGGCGCTCTACCATCGCGACGTACACGGCGCCGACGGGCAGCTCATCGACATCAACCTGATCGACCCGCTCGCCCGGCTCGTCGAACAGTCACTGCTCACCTACGACCAGACCGGTGACATCCCGCGCCGGGCCGGCAACAAATGGGATATCTCCGCGCCCCGCAACACCTATCGCACCTCCGACGACAAGTGGCTCGCCCTCTCGGCGAGCGCACCGACCATCGCGATGCGGGTGTTCCGGGCCATCGGGCGTGCGGATCTGGTGGAACACAACGACTTCGCCGATCCGCAGCGCCGGCTCGCCAGAGCCACCGAGGTGGATGCGATTGTCGCCGGGTGGGTTGCCGCCCGCACTCTCGAAGAGGCGATGGCCGTGTTCGAGGACGCCGAGATCGCCGCCGCCCCCGTCTACGACATCACCGACCTCATCGACGACGAACAGATGAAGGCGCGCGGGGTCTTCGTCCGCATCGACGACGACGACCTCGACAGCATGCTGGTGCAGGCGCCGGTGCCCCGGTTCTCCGGCAATGCGGGCATCGTCGACACCCTCGGACCGGCGCTCGGCGCGCACACAGACGATGTTCTGGCCGAAGTGCTCGGTATGGATGCGGCGGCGATCGCCGACCTGCACGAACGCAAGATCGTCTGACCCTTTAACCGACAGAAGGCCATTCACCGATGACCACCTTTAGCCGGCCCATCCGGCGCCGATCCGAGCTCGCCACGCCCGCCTCCAATGAGCGCATGTTCGCCAAGGCGGCGGCGTCGGCAGCCGACCTTGTCTTCCTCGACCTGGAGGACGCCTGCGCACCGGCGCAGCGAAAGGAATCCCGCGCCAAGGTCGTACACGCCCTCAACGACTATGACTGGGGCGACACAGCCCGGGCGGTGCGTGTCAACGACATCACCACCCACTGGGCGTACGGCGACATCATCGAGGTCGTCACCGGTGCGGGCAACAACCTCGACACCATCATCGTCCCCAAAGTAACCGCCGCACGCGATGTCTGGTGGGTCGACGTGCTGCTCACCCAGCTCGAGACCGATCTCGATCTCAAGCGACAGATCCGGCTCGAAGTGCTCATCGAGGACGTCGCCGGGGTGGCGCACGCCGAGGCGATCGCCACCGCCAGCCCACGCCTGGACGCGATCATCTTCGGTGCCGGCGACCTGAGTGTGTCGCAGGGCGCCCGCGTCGACACCAATTTCGTTCCGCGCGATCCGTATCCGGGAGACTTCTGGCACTACGCACGGATGACGGTGCTGACCGCGGCCCGGATCGCCGGCATCCTCGCCATCGACGCCCCATATCCCGACTTCGCCGACGCCGAGGGCTACGAGCAGCAGGCGCGGTACGCGGCCTCGCTCGGTTACAACGGCAAATGGGCCATCCATCCCTCGCAGATCGACCTGGCCAACGCCGTGTATTCACCGACGCCCGAAGAGGTTTCGCGGGCCCGCCGCAACCTGGAGGCCTACCGGGAGGCAGAGGCCCGCGGGCTAGGCGCCACCAGCGTCGACGGTCAGCTAGTCGACGCCGCCCACGTCAAACTCGCGCAAGCCGTTCTGGCACAGGCCGATCGGCAATAGCTACCTCCACTGCCGGGTAATGCAGCTATTCCCGTGAGCCTCGAAACCACGTGAGACGACAACGTCATCTTGCGTGGTTTCGAGGCTCGGTCACTGGGCGACCTCACACCTCATCGCTGGCGGGGTGGTCGGTCTTCCCGTCGCAAGGGAGAGCCCCTCAGCCGACGGCGCGGCGGTATTCGTCGTCGGAGACGTCGCCGTAGTAGAGGTTGCTGCGCGGTCCACTCGGCAGATGCTCGAACACCGGATCCTCGTCGTCGATCTCGAGGACGACAGCGCCTCCCGGGCGGCGACGGCGTGGTAGTTCGGGTACCACCGGACGTAGTCGCGCCTGTTGTTCTTCGCGCTCACGACGGCGTGCCTCCTCGCGCCGCAGGCGGGCCGCACGTGCTTGCCGCTGTACCCTGGCCTGCTGCTCTCGGACAACAGCCCGGCGCAGGAACGCCAGATACGCCACGAGGCTGATCGTCACCAGGAACAACAAGACCCAGCCGATCGCGCCGAGCACGAGCCCGGCGATGATCGAGCCGAACAGCACCGCGATCAACCCGAGAAGAACCCGCTGACGCTCCTCGTATCGGGCTTCGGAATGTTTGTCGGCCAGACTTTCCTTGGATCGCGACGGCGAGACCCTGCGCGGCGCGGTGGTGGTCACCGGGGCTCGCTCAACCCGCGCGGGAACCGGCATCGCCTCGGCAAGCAGGTCGTCATCAATCAGATCTTCTTCCGGATCGTCGGCGGGCTCGGGATCGTCCAGGTCGCCGGATACGGTGTCAACAGTATCCGTGTCGTCCGAACCGGTGACGTCCGAATCGGTTTCGGGGGCCTCGTCCGGCTCATGGTATTCGCCCTCGGTGCGATCTGTCTCATCCGATGGAACCTCAGTATCCTTCGGGTTCAGGTCGACGCCCAGTGTTGTCACGGTGACCTCGTTGTCCACGCCTTCGGGAGTATCGTCCGCTCCGGCACCGGCGGCACCGTCCGCGCCGACATCATCCGCACCGGTACCGTCCGCAACGGCACCGTCCACACCGGCATCGTCCGCGCGGGACGCATCGACAACCGGAGATTCGCTCGGCTCCGCATCGTCGGCGGCGGTGACGTCCGCGCCGACCTGGACCGCCTGAAGTTCGGCTTCCTTCTTCTCCAACAGCGCGATCGCCGTCGGCGATGGGGCGCGCGAAGGTTTGTGTGCCGGATCGGAGGGATGCGCACCGGGCTTCTTACGACCGGCGGGAGCACGTGCGCCACCGCGATGCAATGTGCGCGTCGAGGTGGCGATCACCGTGGACATACGCGTCTGCGGCCTGCCTCTGTTGATCACCATCGGCACCAGTACGAACAGCCACACGGCGACAAGGCAGACCCACAGGAGGGAGTTGGGCATCGGATGACTCCTTCGCTCATACTGCAACCGCCACTCTGGTCACATTGCCACCGTGAACAATGTATGACCGATCACCGGCGCCGTGGCGTAGACGCGCCGGATTGCACCGGATCAGCCCGACGTTCTCAGCAAACGCTTAGGGCGTGTCTCCCATCCCTTTGTACGGTCTCAACGGCTCAGTGGATATGGCAGGCACGCCCTAGAAACTCGCGCGGCCTGAGCGGACCAGTGCCTCGACCGCCGTGCCCGGCAGCTCCTCGACCGTCAGCGCGAACAACAGGTGATCACGCCACTTGGAGTCGACATCCATGTAGCGCTTGAGCAGGCCCTCATTGCGGAAGCCGACCTTCGTGAGCACCGCCTGCGATGCCAGGTTGGCCGGTTGCACGGTCGCATCGAGACGGTGCAGCCCGATCGGGCCGAAGCAATGATCGACACCGAGAGCCACCGCCGCGGTGGCGATACCGCCGCCGAAATGATCGGAGTCGATCCAGTATCCGATCCACGCACTACGCACCGCCCCCCGCTGGATGTTCCCGACGGTCAGCTGCCCCACATACCGCCCGTCGAGCTCGATGACGTACGGCAAGACGGTGCCCCGTTTGGCCTCAGACTTGAGAGCCCCGTACAGCGGCCCCCACTGGCTGCGATGATGCCGCTGCGCCCAGCTACCGATTCCGGTCGGTTCCCACGGCACCAGCGACTTCTCGTTGCGGATGCGCAGATCACTCCAGATCTGGCCGTCCCGTAGACGGATGGGCCGCACGCTCACCATGCCCGCGGATGTCCGCAGTGGGCCCAGAGTCGACTGCCACGCCTTGGTATGCGGACCACCGAGCCAATTCAGCACACCAACCACCTCGACTGGGAAAGGCCGGACAAGGAACAGGTCCGTACGGGCGATCTACACGATCAGACCGGACGGAACCCTGCGCCGTAGGTGCGGTAGTAGTTGAGCTGGTCGAGCACGACCGACACCTTGGTGGCGATCATCGGGGAGTAGATCGGGATCGCCGGGTGCATGCATTCGACGATGAGGCCCGCATTGGTGAACGGGATCGCCACCCCGGCGCCACCGGTGAGGATGCCGACGAGCTTGCCGTTCGCGATCACCGGTCCGCCCGAATCACCCGGGGCGGCGCAGACGTAGTTGAGGGTCTCGTAGCTGCGGGCGCTGTTCTCCATCACCCGACCGCACGAATAGCCGGTGGTGCGGCCCGACTTGCAGACCCGCTGACCCGCGGCGGGGTGCTGCCCGATCCCGGTGACGGTGGCCCGGCCGACCGTCCGCACCGGACGCACCGCGGCCTTGTTGAAGTTGATGACCGAGTAGTCGACCTGCTTGTTCTTGACCACGATCATGCCCACGACGCCGGACCGGCGGCTCTCCAGGGCCACCTTGGATCCCACGTTGCCGCAGTGTCCCGCGGTCAGGCCGATCAGCCGGCCTGCCTTGTCGTATCCGGCGACCGCCAGCGTGCACGCCGCCGACCCGTCGACGACGATCGCGGTGCCGGGGCCCACGGCGTAGCCGGGGGCTGCCTGCGCCGGCGATGCCACGAGTCCGGCGGGAATCAGAACGGCGAGCACTCCGGCGAGAGCGACCAGGATCCGCGAGGCGGTAGGCATAAATCTCCGATCGAGATGGATGGCGTCGGGCACGGCCTATCCCACAGGGGACGACCGTTGTGAAGTGAGAAACCCGACCGCGACTCTAGCGCACTCATCCCGGCAGTGCGAGAACGCACAGTCAGCCACCCGCGCGAGAACGCGCACTCAGCCTCGCTGCGCGGGAACGCGCACTCAGCCTCGCTGCGCGGGAACGCGCACTCAGCCTCGCTGCGCGGGAACGCGCACTCAGCCTCGCTGCGCGAGAAACGCGACCTCGACCTCGTCGCCGGTGCCGAGTTCCTCGACCTCGGGTTCGACGATGATCAGGCAGTTGGCGTCGGCGAGTTCGGCCAGCAGATGCGAGGAGCCGGTCGGCGAGGCACCGAGCACTTGCACCAGATACTCCCCCGACCGTTCGTCGCGCATCAGCTGGCCGCGCAGATAACCCTTGCGGCCCGCGACCGACACGATCGGCCCGATGGTGCGGGCCCGCACGGTGCGTCGCATCGGCTGACGTTTGCCCAGCGCGATGCGGATGAGCGGCCGCACGATCACCTCGAACGCCACCAGCGCGCTGACCGGATTGGCCGGGAGCAGGAAGGTGGGCACCTCGTCGCGGCCGAGCCTGCCGAAACCCTGCACGGACCCGGGATGCATGGCGATACGGGCCACCTCCAGGTCACCGAGGTCACTGAGCGCCCCGATCACCGCACGCGAGGCGCTGCCGCCGACCGCGCCCGTGATGACCACGACCTCCGACCGGATCAACTGGGCCTCGACCACCTCACGCATCCGCGAGATGTCGCGTTCGGCGATGCCGACCCGGTTGACGTCCGCGCCCGCATCGCGGCCGGCGGCGGCGATCGCATAGCTGTTGACGTCGAAAACCTGCCCCGGACCCGGATCCCTGTCGATGTCGACGAGTTCGTTGCCGATCGAGATGACCGACATCCGTGGCCGCGGATGAACGAGTACGCGTGCCTGCCCCACCGCGGCCAGCAGACCGACCTGTGCGGGCCCGATGATCGCGCCCGCGCGCACGGCGACATCGCCGGGGGCCACGTCGTCGCCGACACGCCGGATGTAGTCACCGCTGCCCACGCCGTGCCCGATCTTCACGCGCTGCTCACCGCCGTCGGTCCAGCGCAACGGCACCACCGCGTCGGCGAGGGTCGGCATCGGGGCGCCCGTCTCGACCCGCACAGCCTGGCGCGGCTGCAGCCGGGTGGGCGTCCGCGCCCCGGGCGACACGTCACCGACGACGGGCAATCCGACGATCAGTGGTTCACCCGCTTCCAGGTCGACGAATTCGGCGCCGCCGTGATCGAAGTCGTCGAGGTCTCCGGGCGCCAATTGCCCGGCGAGGGCGACGTCGACCGCACGCACGGCATAGCCGTCGATCGCAGCCTGGTCGAACCCCGGCATCGGCCGCTCGACGACGACCTCTTCGGCGCACATGAGACCTTGGGCCTCGGAAATCGCCACCCGCACCGGCCTCGGCGCCACCGCCGCAGCGGTCACCAAAGTCAGATGATCCTCGACCGAACGCATGTCACCTCTCGCACCTCATGAGCCGCCGGTGCAACGTTATCCGGCCCTACCTCCGTGGGAAAACCTACCCTGTGGGACGGCAGATGCGCCGACGGGAAAGCGGGCGCGCCCCGAATGCCCTCACTCGGAGAGCCGTTTGGTCAGCCACTCGCGCAGTTCGGGGCCGTAGTCGTCGCGGTCGAGGGCAAAATCGACGGCCGCCTTCAGGTATCCGCCCGGATTGCCCAGGTCATGACGGGTGCCGTGGTGCACCACCACATGCACCGGCTCGCCTTCGGAGATCAGCAGCGCGATGGCGTCGGTGAGTTGCAGCTCACCACCGGCTCCTGGCGTGATGCGGCGCAGTGCGTCGAAGATCTTGCGGTCGAGGATGTACCGCCCGGCGGCGGCCAGATTGGACGGCGCATCCTCCCGCCTGGGCTTTTCCACCATGCCTTTCAGACGCATGACGCGCGGATTGTTGGCATCGGGCAGTTCCTCGACGTCGAAGACACCGTAGGCGCTGATCTTGTCGTCGGGAACCTCGATGGCGCACAGCACCGAACCGCCGCGGCGCGCCCTGGTACGGGCCATCACCTCGAGGACACCGCCCGGCAGGACCAGGTCGTCGGGCAGCAGGACGGCGATCGCGTCCTCGTCGTCGTCGAGATATTGCTCGACGCACCCGACGGCATGTCCTAGGCCCAGCGGTTTGTCCTGGACCACCGAGGCGACTTCGAGCAGCGACGGGGCCTTGCGCACCTTGGCCAGCATCGCGTTCTTGCCACGCTTGGACAGAGTGTTCTCCAGGACGAGATCCTCGACGAAGTGGGCGACCACACCGTCCTTGCCCGGGGAGGTGACGATCAGCAGACGTTCGGCACCGGCCGACTTGGCCTCCTCGGCGACGAGTTCGATGCCCGGGGTGTCGACGACCGGCAGCAACTCCTTGGGCACCGTCTTGGTGGCGGGCAGAAACCGCGTGCCCAGACCCGCAGCCGGGACCACCGCGGTCCGTGGGATCGGAGGTGTG
Source organism: uncultured Gordonia sp. (assembly GCF_937858515.1). NCBI lineage: Bacteria > Bacillati > Actinomycetota > Actinomycetes > Mycobacteriales > Gordoniaceae > Gordonia > uncultured Gordonia sp. The sequence goes on from NZ_CALLZT010000209.1 coordinate 29,542, forward strand.
TTGGGGACCGTCTCGTATTCGGCGGACAGATCCGCGTGTGCGCTCGTTGGTGCCATGGATCCACCCTAGGCTGTGACCCAGGCCGGTGCCGCGTGTGCGCCGAGTACGTCACAACTTCGCAGGCATCACGCAGCGGGTACCCACGTGCGGCACACGGGATACATCGCGTGCACCGCACGGGATACATCGCGTGCACCGCACGGGCACATATCGGCAGGAAGGATCGTCGTGACCGGTACGAAGGACGAGATGCGTGCGGCTGTTCGCGCGGCACGTCGGGGCCGGTCGGAGGCCGATCGCGAGCAGGCCGCCAAGGATCTGGCCGAGTGGATGACCTGCGCACCGCTGAGGCTCGAATACGACGTGGTGGCCGCCGCCTATGTGCCGTCGGGAACCGAACCGGGTTCCCGGGCGATGCTCGACGCGCTGACCGGGCAGGGGGTCAGGGTGCTGGTCCCGGTGGTGCCGCCCGGCGCTCCGGACGCACTGGACTGGGCGCGCTACGACCCCGCGGACACTCTCTCGGTGGCTCGGTTCGGCCTGTACGAACCCGGCGGCGGCAGACTCGGCGCCGACGCCGTCGAGCGGGCATCGGTGGTGTTCCTGCCCGCGATGGCCGTCTCCCGCACCGGTGTCCGGCTCGGCCGGGGCGCGGGCTACTACGACCGTTCACTCGGCTCCACGAGCGCGGAGCTGGTCGCGGTGGTGTACGACGACGAACTCATCGACGATCTGCCGGCCGACGAGCACGACGTGCCGGTCGACTGGGTGCTGACGCCCGGCGGCGGATTCCTGCGCTGCGAACCCCGCTAGAATGTGACTCCTAAGCGGACGCCCCGGCGGTGCTCTTGGTGGACGAGGACGACGAGCTACCGGCTGATGACGAACTGCTCGAGGTCGAGTCCGACTTCGACGAATCCGACGACTTCGAGGACGAGGAGTCGGACGAACCGCTGCTCGACGACTCCGAACTGGACGCCTTCTCCGAGGCGGAGGAGCCCGACCGCGAGTCCGTGCGGTAGAAGCCGCTGCCCTTGAACACGATGCCGACGGAGTTGAACAGCTTGCGAAGGCGGCCCGCGCACTCGGGGCATTCGGTCAGGGAATCGTCAGAGAACGACTGGACGACGTCGAACTTGTTGTCGCATTCCGTACACGCATATGAATAGGTGGGCACCACAACCTCCGGATATCTGAACCTGCCGACGCGTAGTCTAACCGAAATTGGCACTCCGTCATTCCGAGTGCCAACCCGGGTGTCATTCCGAGTGCCAACCCGGGTGATATTCCGAATGCCGATCGGGCTCGGATGTCCGAGCCCACGCATGCCACTGACGGTTCTGTCAACCCGGATTTCCCCAGGTCACAACGTTGTCCACAGATTCGGAACGATGTCCGGGCGATCGGTGATACGCGCTTAGCGTTGACGCATGCCGCCGTTCCGCCGTGACCTTCTCGCACCCCGATTCATCGATCGTGTCCGCCACCTCGCCCGTCCGTCGTGGGCCCGCTCGGTTGTCGTCCGCAGGGTCGCGGCGATCGTCCTGATCGTGGCGGCCGTCGGGGTGGGCATGTCCGGGCAGGCGGACGACGCCGGCCGGGCGGTCGTGGTCGCAGCACGCGAACTGCATCCCGGTGTCCGATTGTCCGCCGCGGACGTGTCGGTGAGCCGGGCACCCGGCGCCCTGGTGCCCGATGGCGCGTTGCGGCTGACCGCGGACGGGATCGGCCGCACGGTGGTGTCCCATATCCGCCCCGGCGAGATCCTGACCGACGCCCGGGTGCTCACCCCGCGGCTGCCCCGGCAGTTGACCGGACGCGCCTTCGCCAGACTCGTGCCGGTGCGGCCCGCCGACACGTCGGTGGGTTCCATCCTGCGCGAGGGCGACGTCGTCGACGTCCTGTCACCGGACTCGGTGGTCCTGGCGCGTGGCGCGATCGTCGCACTTACCGCAGGCATCTCCCGATCCGCCGGACCGCTGGCCGGATCGGGCACCGCGACGGCACCGATCCTGCTGGCGATGGACGAGCGGTCGGCCCACCGGGTCGCGGCCGTAGGCCTCGACTCAGCCCTGGCCCTTGTTCTCCACTGAACCAGTACCTCGCCTACCAGTACTCCACTGACCCGAACTGCCTGGCCGGACGGCCGGCTGCATCACTGCCAATACCGGTATCGACCCGTCTCGAGATCGCCGACACGCGCCGACACCGGGAGAAAGTACTACCGCTCGCTTATCATCCTGGATAGGCTTCACGCGAGTGCACTCGGAGTCACTGTGGTCGCAACGACCACATTCGCCGGTCGCACGGAAGTACCAGAAGTGAAGTACCAGAAGTACTGGACAATCGACGTACTGACGAGCAGGTATCGACCACACGAGAGGAACGCCGTGCTCAAAGGCTTCAAGGAATTCATACTCAGAGGCAACGTGGTCGAGCTGGCGACCGCCGTGATCATCGGCGGTGCGTTCACCGCGATCGTCACCGCCTTCACATCCAGCATCATCGAACCGCTGTTCGCCGCCATTCCCACCGGCAGCTGTGACTCGGCTCCTGCCGCGACTGAAGCGGCCGAAGGCACCATCGCCGGACCGATCCAGAGCTGTCCACTCGGCTTCAAGATTCTCAGCGACAACGAAGCGACCTTTATGGACTTCGGCGCGTTGCTGACCGCGATCATCAACTTCCTGATCATCGCCGCGGTCGTCTACTTCCTCATCGTCATGCCGTACACCAAGCTCTCCGAGCTGCGTAAGAAGGACGACGAAGAGGACGGCGACGACGAGGTGTCGCTGCTCACCGAGATCCGCGACCTACTCGATGCCGACGGCACCATCGCCGCCAAGAAGAAGGCCGCAGAAGAGAAGGAAGCGGCCGAGAAAGCCGCCGCCGCCGCGATCCCGACCGGGGCCACCCAGCGTTTCGCGACCCCGCCGCCCGCGCCGCAGGGCCCGCCCCCGGGTGGTCCTGGCTTCAACGCCCCGGGTGGACCGCCGCAGTTCGGCGCTCCGCCGCCCGCCGGTGGCTTCCCGACGCCACCCCCGGCTCAGGGCAACTACCCGGCACCCGGCAGCTATCCCGGCCAGTTCCCCGAAGGTGAGTTCCCCGGCGACGATGGGCCCAGACACTCCCGCTGATGGGAAGCACCCTCCCAGCAGGTTGAGGTGCGAGGCCCCGCGAGCCTCGAAACCTGGCGAGACGACAATGTCATCTCGCGAGGTTTCGAGGCTCGTCGCATTCGCTCCTCACGCCTTAACCGGCGGGATGGTTGACCGGTTGTGACGGCCTGCCGAGCAGGAAGTTGTCGGCGACGGCCTTGACGTCGCCGGAGAACACCGACCCGACATGGCTGCCCTGGTACCAGTGCACCCGCCCACCCCAGTGCTGATGCAGCCGTTGGGCGGCCGTGACCGAGGTGATGCGGTCGTTGAGCGCGGCGATCACCATTCGCCGGTCCGGCTCGGCGTACGGTTCGACGCTGAGCGGATCCATCACGGCCGACACGGTCCGCACGGGTTCGCTGCTCAGCAAGTCGGCCATCAACTTGCCGCGGATACCGCCGCGGGACATGTGGTGGGTGAGGGTGCGGTGCATATCGAGCATCGGCACCGTCGCCATCACCGACGACACCCGCGGATCGAGCGAGGCCACCAGCGCCGCGATCGGCCCGCCCAGCGAGGTGCCGGCGATGGTGATGTCGATCGGGTCGTGGGTTTCGATCCAGCCGATCAGCGAGCGGATCTCGGCGACCGCCCGCATCGTGATCAGCACGTTGAGGATCGGGTCGAAACCCGGATACGCCACGCCCGGCACGCTGCGCGGCCCGTGGGCGGGAAGAACCGGCAGCACGAGCTCGAAGTCCAGATTGTTGTGCAGGTGCGCGGCCCGGAAGGTGAACAGGTCGTCGGGCCTGCCCTGGGCGGCGCCGTGTACCCAGATCAGCCAGCGGCGCCGCGAACCGCCGTGGCTCAGTACCCGCGCCGATGCCTCGTCGTCGGCGGCCGGGTCGAACCCCGCGACGGACGCCGGCAGTGGGTCGTTGACCCGGAACGTGATCTGGTCGTACGGCGTGGCCATGAATCGGCGCGACTGCCGGGACAGGATCTCGGGCGGTCCGGGATCCTGGTTGGCCCCCCGGACGCCGAGGGTGGCGAACTCGTCGGCGATCACCGCACACCGGTCCACGTAGGCGGTGATCGCCTCGTCGGCGGGGATGTCGCGCAGCACCGAGTTGATGGCGATGAAGAACTCATCGAAGACGGTTTCACCGACGGCCCGAGGTCCCCATCCCGACCGGGGACGACCGCTGCGGGTGTCGCGGATGTGCGCGATCCGGGCGCTGCGCAGCGACCGGGGTACCACCTCGGCGAACATATAGGCCCGGCTGAACCCGGTCTCCCAGCTTTTCAACGCTTTTCCTCTATCTTCAGACCGTCGGAACCGCTGTCCGACTCGAGCCAGACCAGACGCGGACTTTCCGGCAGGTCCAACGCCCGGGATACCTCGTTGAGCGAATCATGAACGCGCTCAAGGAAACTGTGCGGATCAGGCATCGACTCGGGGGTCGACACCAGACCCATCGTGATTCGGCCCGCGTAGCTGTAGGCGGTCAGGTTCACGTCGGCGGGTGCGATCGCCAGCGCGAACGACACCCAGTCGACCACCTCGATGTCACCGACCCAGCGGGTCTTCTTGGGCCCCGGCATGTTCGCGGTGGTGATGTTGTTCATGACCCGCGGCATGCGGTGCGCCGCCAGAATCCGGAACACCGGTCCGAGCCGCCCTGTGTAGGCCGACGTCTTCTCCGTCAGCTCGAAACCGACCTGCCGTCGATAGGCGACGGCCTCCCCGCAACTGGTGGCGGTCTGCTTGACCCGCTCCACCGGATCCTCCAGGTCCGCCCGCAGATACGCTGCGGCAGTGGCGATCTCGTTTCCCCAGGTGCGGGGCGAGGTGATGTCCTTGCACACCCCGAACACACTGACCTGGGCTCCCGGATCCTCACCGCGAGACAGCAGTTCGGCGCGCATCGCACCGGCGATCACCCCGTGCAGGGCGCCGTTGACGGTGGTCTCGGTAGCCGTCGCGATCTTCTGCACCGCGGCCAGCGGGATGTCGCCGCTGGCGCACACCCGCACGGCACCACTCGGGGTGTTGAAACTGTTGCGCGGCACCGCGAGCGGCTTGGGCAGAGTCGGCGTGCTGCTCTTGAGATGCGCGGCGCGGGCGAACCCACCGACCATTCCCGGCATCGCCCGGATCAGGCGGCGCGATTCCTCACGCGCCATCCTGCCCAGCACCCGGCGATCGGCCGGCGCCGAGGTGGGGTCGATGGGCGCGGGCTCGATGACCCCGCCCTCCTCCGATGTGGCGCCCCTGAACGTGTTGAGCGCGGCCAGGCCGTCGGCCACCGCGTGATGGATGCGCACCACCACCGCCTGGCGACCGCCGGTGACCCCGTGCACCAGAGTGAGCGCCCACAGCGGACGGTGCCGGTCCAACTGCCGCACGGCCAGCCCGGCGAGCACCGCGTCGAGTTCCGTCCGCCTGCCCGGTGCGGGCAGGGTGACCTCTTCGAGGTGGTTTCGGATGTCGAATTCCTTGTCGCGCACCCAGAACGGCCGGGCCTGATAGGCGGGCAGCCGCTCGAGATGCTGGGTGGCCCGCGGGAACCTGCCCAGATACCGCGGCAGGACGTCCTCGAGTTCACGCAGTGTGACGGGCTTTCCCCGGCGCGAGGTGTCGATGACCGCGATCTTGAGCGTGTGCATCGGCGTCGTGCGTGTCTCCATATTCAGCATGAGGGCGTCGGGCCCGCTCAGCCGTTCCATGATGTCCTCACCCCACTTTCGCTTCGGGGCCGCCCGCCACCGGGCCACCGCCGAGTGCGCGCTTGAGCACCTTGCCGGTCGCGTTGCGGGGCAGCTCATCGAGGAAATGAACCTCGCGCGGCACCTTGTAGCCGGCGAGTTGCGCCTTGACGTGCTCTTTGAGGTCGGCTTCGCCGAGTTCGGCACCGGGCCGGCGCACCACGTACGCGGCCAGCCGCTGACCGAACTTCTCGTCGTCGACACCGATCACGGCCACCTCCCCGACACCCGGATACGCGCCGAGCACCTCTTCGACCTCCTGCGGGTACACGTTCTCGCCGCCGGAGACGATCATCTCGTCGTCGCGGCCCACCACGAACAACAGTCCGTTGCCGTCGATGCGGCCGACGTCGCCGGAGACCATGTGGTTTCCGGCGAACGCCTTAGTGTTGCCGGAGGTGTAGCCGTCGAATCCGGAGTTGCTCTCCACGACGATCCGTCCGATCTCGTCGGTGCCGAGCACGTGGTCGTCGTCGTCGAGAATCCGGACGTTCGTCCCGGTGAGGGGACGACCGGCGGTCTCGGGGGCGATGCGCATATCGGCCGGGGTCGCGGTGCTGATGAGGCCGGCCTCGGTGGCGTTGTAGCTGTTGTAGACGATGTCGCCGTAGCGGTCCATGAACGCCAGCAGCGCCTCGGTCCGCATCCGCGAACCGCTCGCGGTGACGAACCGCAGCGACGGCGTCGGCCGGGCGTCGAGCACCTCGGCCGGCAGGTCGATGATGCGCTCGAGCATCACAGGCACAACCGCCAGGCCCGTGGCCGAATGCTTGCGCACCAGGTCGAGCGTGCCCTGTGGATCGAACCGGCGGGCCATGATCATCGTGCAGGTCATGGTCGAGGAGATGGCCATCTGGCCGAATCCCCAGGCATGGAAGACCGGTGCGGCGATCACCGTCGACTCCCCCGCACGCCACGGAATGCGCTCGAACATCGCGGCCAGCGACGAGACGTCGGTGCTGCCGCCGCGGCGCGCTCCCTTCGGTGTGCCGGTGGTACCCGAGGTGAGCAGCACGATGCGACCCGCCTTGGCCGGACGCTTTGCGCGGTGACCCCAGTGCGCCTCGATCAGTCCGTCCAGCGAATCCGTGCCGGCCACGTCGGCATCCGGATCTTCGATCCACGCGCGCACCACCCGCAATCCGGGCAGCCGCTGCACGGCCGGACCGAGGAGTCCGTCGAACTCGTCGTCGGCGATGAGCACGTCGACGTTCTCGCGCTCGAGCACGTCGGCGAGCTGTGGTGCGGCGAAACCGGTATTGAGCAGCACCGAGTCGGCGCCGAGTCGCGACACCGCGGCGATCGACTCGACGAGGCCGCGATGATTGCGGCACATGACCGCGACGGTCGACGCGCGCGGCATGGCGGCCAGCGCCGCGGCCAGGGCGTCGGCCCGCCGGTCCAGTTCACCCCAGGTGACCGGTCCGGCCTCATCGATGATCGCGATGCCGTTCGGGTTGCGGGCGGCTGCCAGGCCGATGCCGCTGACCGGTGACGCACCGCCGTGCCGGTACATGGCCAGCCCCATCCGCGCGTACTTGTCGGGCCGCAGCAGTGCGAGAAACCCGCTGCCGACCAGTTCGCGGACCACCCAGATCAATGCCATGATCCGGCCGCGGACCGCTGCCACCACACCGGTGATGTCCATTCCCCGCCTCATCGTCTCTCGTCGGACCTTTCTTATGTCGTATTCCCGGGCCAGGCCTGTCAGTCCTGCCCCGTCAACCGATGATGGGGAACCGCCGATCGGCGGCGAGACCGTCGAGCGCGTGCTGCATCCGCTTGCGGATCTCCGCATCGACGACGTCGATATCGGGATCATCGCCGAATTCGTCGGCGATGTTGATCGGGTCGAGGACCTCGGTGACCAGCTTGGACGGCAACGGGACGTTCAGCGAGGCACCGAGACTCAGGCCGAACGGGAAACCGAAGATGAACGGGGCGGAATCGGCACGGATCAGTTTGTCCAGGCGAAGCAGCTTGGCCAAGGTGTCGCCGCGGTTGATGAACCACTGCGTCTCCTGCCCTCCGATCGTCACGATGGGCACGATCGGCACGCCGGCCTTGAGTGCGGTCCTGACGTAGCCGGTGCGGCCACCGAAGTCGATCTTGGCCATGTCGGAGGTGGGCCGCATCGCATCCCACGTCCCGCCGGGGAACACCAGCGTGGCGGCACCCTCCTTGAGTGCGCGGACGGCGTTCTTGGGGTGCGCGGGCAAGAAGCCCACCTTGCCGAAGATGTCCTTACCCGGTCCGGTGAACACCAGGTCGTGGGCAAGGGTGTACAGGGGCCGGTCCTCGCCGAACTGGTCGGCAAAGGCGACGCCGATGACCGGCACATCGAAGGCCATCATTCCGCCCGAGTGGTTGGACACCATGAGCACGCCACCATCAGGCACCTTGTCCATTCCGGTGACCTCGGACCGGAAGTAGGTCTTGGCGATCAGGCGCAGCAGCGGCAGGACCCGTTTGACCCAGTCCTCGTCGCGTGCCACCAGATCGGTGCGCAGCCCATCGGTCGTGTCCCCTTGAGCCTTGTCCCCGCCCGGCTTGGCCTCGCCGGCCGGTGCCGTTGGTTCGTCGGTCATCTTCTCTCGCACTCCTCCGCGCCTGTCGTGGCGCTCCCCCGGGCGATCACCTGCTGCGATCGCCTCCGGTACAGCCGACCTCGCCGTCACTACATCCTAAATTAGAACACGTTACAGTTTTCTGAGTATCACCAACTCGGTCCGGCAACCAGCTTACGGGTCGCGACGCTATAGATAGGCTTACCGTATGGACTTTCAACATCACGATCTACCCGACGACGAGATCCGCCGCCTCGCCGGCCTGTACGGACCCCTCGGCGCGGCGGTCCGCGAGTTGATCGACGCCGCGATCCGCACCGAGGTCGACGACGACACCATCCGCGCGGCCACCACACAGATCTCCGATATCGCCGCAACGCTGCGCACCACACAGATCGACGGTGCGTTCGGCGTGCGATACAACTCCAACGGCAGCGGCATGGCCTGGGGAAACGCCGTGATCGGGCTGTCCAACGGTGTCGCGCCTCCACTCACCCTCACCTACCCGCCCGAGGGCGGCTCGGCCGCCGAATTCACCCTCGGCGCACCGTATGAGGGACCGCCCGGCTGCGTCCACGGCGGTATTTCGATGATGGTGCTCGACGCGATCCTCGGCTCGGCCGCCGCCCGCGACGAACAGGCCGCCTACACCGGCACCATCACCGTGCGCTTCCTGCGGCCGACTTTCTTGTTCACCCCACTCAAGGCGACCGCCCACGTTGCCGAGCGGGCGGGCCGCAAGAAGATCGTGCGCGGCTCCATCTCCGACTCTCAGGGCGACACCGTCGTCGCCGAGGGCGTGTTCATCCTCCCCAAGGAATCGAATGCACGCCCGCTCACCAGCGTCGACGGCAGCGCACAGCGTCCCGACTAGAGTGGCTGGAGTACGCGCACAGCCCTGCCCCCGGAACACCCAGGAGACATCGTGCTCAAGACCGGCGACACCGCGCCCGACTTCACCCTGCCCGACCAGGACGGCAACCCCGTCACGCTCTCGTCGGTGCTGGCCGAGGGCCCGGCGGTGCTGTTCTTCTATCCCGCGGCGCTAACCCCCGGCTGCACCAAGGAGGCCTGCCACTTCCGCGACATCGTCGGCGAGTTCACCGCGGCGGGCGCACGCGTCCTGGGCATCAGCGCCGACGATGTGACCAAGCAGAAGACCTTCGACAAGACGTTCAGTCTGGGCTACCCGCTGCTGTCGGACGCGGACAAGTCGGTGGCCCGGCAATACGGCGTGAGCCGGCGCATCGGCATCCTGCCAAACCAGCGGGCCACCTTCGCCATCGGCGCCGACGGGGTGATCGTGGCGGCCGTACACAGCGAGATCAACATGAACGTACACGCCGACGCCGCACTCAAGGCGCTGGCCAAGAGCTGAGTGGCTACAGCACCTGCGACAGGAATGTCCGCAGACGCTCGGATGCGGCGTCGGTGAAGATCTGTTCCGGCTTGCCGGTCTCTACCACCACTCCCTGGTCCATGAACACGACGTTGTCGGAAACGTTTCGGGCATAGCCCATTTCGTGGGTGACCACGACCATCGTCATGCCGCCGGAGGCGAGGTCGGCCATCAACGCCAGCACGCCCTTGACCAGTTCGGGGTCCAGTGCCGAGGTGGCCTCATCGAAGAACATCACCTGCGGCTCCATCGCGAGTGCCCGCGCGATGGCCACCCGCTGCTGCTGTCCGCCCGACAGGTTGGCCGGCCGGGCGTCGGCCTTGTGCGCAAGGCCGACGAGTTCGAGCTGCCGCAGCGCCGCCGCCCGCGCTTCATCCTTGTTCAGGCCCTTGAGTTTGCGGGGGCCGAGTGCGATGTTGTCGGCGACGCTCTTGTGCGGGAACAGGTTGAAGTGCTGAAACACCATCCCGATGCGTTTGCGCAGGTCGTCGGGGTTGTCCTGGAGTACCGACCGGCCGTCGAGGGCGATGTCGCCGCTGTCGGGTTCGTGCAGACGGTTCAGGACGCGCAGGAGCGTCGACTTGCCCGATCCCGAGGGCCCGATCACCGTGGTGGTGGTGCCGGCGTCGACGTGGATGTCGACGCCCTTGAGCACCTTGTTGTTCCCGAACGCCAGGTGCAGACCGGTGCCGGTGAGCGACACCGCCTGCTTGGTGGTTGTGGATGTGGTTGACACAGTGTCTCTTTCGGGTTCTCGGTCTCTTTCGGGTTCTCGCGGCTACCGGGCTACAACTTCTTGGGCGATTCGGGGACCAGACCGTCGCTGGTCACCAACGGCTCCGGATCGTCCTCGACGGGTGCCGGACGCCCGGTGCGCAGCCGATGATCGATGTAGTTGACCAGATGCGTCAGCGGGATCGTCAGCAGCAGATACACCAGACCCGCGGCGACCAGCGGCGACAGGTTGCCCGTCTGCGCGTTGAGGTCGCGGCCGACGGCGAACAGTTCGCGCTGGCTGGCCAGCAGACCCAGGAAATACACCAGCGAGCTGTCCTTGATGAGGCTGATGAACTGGTTCATCAACGCGGGCAGCACCCGCCGGACGCCCTGCGGGATCACCACCAGCCGCATCGACTGTCCGTAGGAGAAGCCGATCGCACGCGAGGCCTCCAGCTGCCCGGCCTCGACGCTCTGGATACCGGAGCGGAAGATCTCACCGATGTAGGCCGCGGCCAGCAGCGCCAGCGCCACCGCACCCAGCCAGTACGGATTGTTGCCGGTGACGTCGCTGACCACCGGGCCGATGCCGAGCCCGACGATCAGGATGACGACCACAGCGGGCAGGCCGCGGAAGATGTCGGTGTAGATGCGGGCGGGCCAGCGCAGCCACCGCGAGCGGGAGATACCGGCGACGGCCAGCAGCAGGCCGAGCAGCGTGCCGAGCACCCCCGACACCAGCGCCAGCAGCAGTGTGTTGGGCAGGCCGGTCTTGAACAGGTCCGGGAACGATTCCTTGTAGAGGTCCCAGTTGAAGAAGGTGTCGCTCAACTGCGCGAGGGTGCCCTTGCGGGTGCCGGTGTCGTCCTCCTTGCCTGCGGCGTTGTCGCGGGCGATGGCGGCGATGTCGGGCAGGTCGGGTTTCGCGGCTGCCTTGCTGCCGGGGGTCCAGCCCGCAGGCAGTTCGCGGGGTACCCAGTCGGTGTACAGCTTGGCGTAGGTACCGTCGGCGATGATCGCATCAAGTCCGGAGTTGAGCGCAGCCACCAGTTTCGGCTTGTTCTTGCCGACGGCCCAGGCCACGAAGTTGTTGACGCTGAACGTATTCTCGGTGATCTTGACCCCGTCGCCGGGCTTCACCGCGCCCTCGGCCTGCTGCGACGGCGCCACCCAGGCGTCGATCTGCCCGGTCTTGAGGTTGGCGTAAGCGGTGGCGTAATCGGGGAACTTCACCGGGTCGAGCTTGAGGGTGTTGACGACGTAGTCGTCCTGCACGGTGCCCTGCACCACGCCGATCCGCTGACCGGGCCCGAGATCGGAGAAGCTGGTCACCTTGCCGTCGGGCGGCGCGACCAGCGAGAAGTAGCCGAAGTCGTAGCCGTTGGTGAAGTCGACGGTCTGCCGGCGTTCGTCGGTGGTGGTGATCGACGACGAGCCGACGTCGAACCGGTTGTTGGCCACCTGCGAGAGCAGGCCGGCGAATTCGGTGCCGGCGAAGGTGGTCTTGAGGCCGAGCTTGGCGGCGACGGCCTTGAGCAGTTCGTTGTCGAAGCCGGTGAACACGCCCTTGCGGTTGACGCAGATGCTCGGCCCGGCGTCGGAGAGGGTGCCCACGGAAATGGTGCCGGGGGTGATCAGTTCCAGCGCCCTGACGTCGATCTGATCGACCGGGGTGGTCGTGGGCGTGGTGTATTTGTCGACGCCGCCCTCGTCGGCGGCGGCCAGGTTGACCGGTGCCGCCGACGCCGACGCCAAGCCGGGCGCGACGCAGTTGTCGGGCGCGGCGTGGGCCGCCGGCGCCGGCACTGCGACCAGCGCGAGAAGCGCGATCAGCAGCGAGACCGCCGCGATCACGCACAGCCGGACGGGAAGTGGTCGCGGGGGCGCCGCTATCGGTGAGGTGGGCACGATCGGAACCCTACCGAGCCGACGTGCCCATGCTCCGGGTTTCGGCGCTTATCCGGAGGGTTGGCGTCACCGTGACCGAAAGTCACCGGCCTTGCATGCGCGCGATGACCTCCGGCCGCCGCAGCGGCGGCACCGTACTGGGCGGTTGCCGGCGCTGCGGCAGCACACCGAGCAGTTCGCGGGTGGCCGCCGCCACTGCCGCGACGGCCTCTTCGAACGCGACCTCGGTGGCGGCCGACGGATGCCGGATCCCGCTCACCTTCCGGATGTACTGCCGTGCGGCGGCCTCCACCTCGTCGGAGGTGGCCGGAGGTTCCAGACCCCGCAGTTCGGTGATATTTCGGCACATATCCGGCTCCCTGGATCGACTGGCTGCCTCACTCCGCGATCTGGACGACCGCCTTACCCAGGATCTTCCCGGCGGCCATATCCGTCAACGCCTGCGCGGTGTCGGCGAGGCTGTAGGTGGCCGTCACCGGTGGACGCAGCCCCGCCTCGATCATCTCGGTGATCTCGTCGTGGATGAGGCCCGGGATGTTGTCGTTCGGGTGGGTGCGCAGGTACTCGCCCCACGCCGCGCCGACGATCGCGATATTGCGGAACAACACCCGGTTCAGCTTGACGGTGGGGATGCCGCCGGCTGCGAAGCCGACCACGACGTAGCGGCCGTCGGGGGCCACCTGCCGCAGTGCCTCGTCGAATACGTCGCCGCCGGACGGGTCGATCATCACGTCGACGCCCTCGGGTGCGAATTCCCGCAGCTTCTCACCCCAGCCGTCGGTGAGCTGCACGATGTGGTCGGCGCCAAGGCTTTTCAGCAGTTCGTCGGCTCCGGTGCGGTGCACGATGGCAACCACCTTGGCACCCATCGCCTTGGCCACCAGGATGGACGCGACCCCGATACCGCCCGCGGCGCCGAGAACACCCACCACCTCGCCGGGAGCGGTCTGCGCCCGCATCTTGAGCGCGAACACCGCGGTCTGGAAGTTGATACCCAGCGCCGCGCCCTCGTCGAAGGTCAGGCCCTCGGGCATCGGCAGGAGCATCTCGGGCACCACGAGGATCTGTTCGGCGAATCCTCCGATCATCGGGGTGACCAGCACCTTGTCACCCGCCCCGTACTGTCCGCCCTCGGGTGCTTCCCGGACGACCCCGGCCACCTCGGTACCCGGGATGAACGGCAGCGGCGGGCGGGGCGCGGGCTTGGCCGCGGGGGGCCGCCGCACCCGGAAACACACCCCCCACCGCTTTGTGGCGACCGGGGGGGGGGCCGGGGCCCGGGGGGGGTCGGGGATCTCGGTCAGCGCGAGCCCGCCGGGGCCGGTCTCTTCAGTGAGCAGTTGGGCCTTCATCTCTGCGACCCTACTCCGCTGTGATCGAGGGCACCGTTAGGATCGGGGCATGACCGTCTCACCGGCGCACGCCCCGTCCCCCGAACGCCTCGCGGTAGCCGCCGACGCTCCCGGTTTCATGCCCCTCGACGAGGCCCAGACGCTGTTCGAGATCGCGGGAGAATATCTGGCACAACCTGATTCGACGAAGGTGGGCGTCGAGGTCGGCACCTACTGCGGCAAGTCGACGGTGTTCCTGGGGTCGGCGGCCGAGGACGCGGGCGCGGTGCTGGTGACCGTCGACCATCATCGCGGTTCCGAAGAACATCAGCCGGGCTGGGAGTACCACGATCCGACGCTGGTGGACCCGCACAGCGGCACCCTCGACACGTCGGCTCGCTTCCGGCGCACCATGTTCGACGCCGGCCTGGAGCAGACCGTGATCGGGATGCTCGCCCCGTCGACGACGGCCTCCCGCGCGTGGGGCAAGCCGGCCGACTTCGTGTTCATCGACGGCGGGCACAGCATGGAGGCCGCCCAGAACGACCTCGACGGCTGGGCCCCGTGGGTGCGGATCGGTGGTGCGCTGCTGATCCACGACGTGTTCCCCGACCCCGCCGACGGCGGTCGCCCCCCATACGAGATCTATTGCCAGGCACTGGCTTCCGGTCAGTTCACGGAGGTCCGCGTCGAGGGTTCGCTGCGGGTGCTGCGCCGCGACAGCGGCGAGGTGGGGGCACCGCTGCCGAAACCATAGCCGGCCACGAGCGGAGCGACCGGCGGGCACAACGTTCGCCGGCCCCGTTCAGGAACTCTTTTCCGTTTTCTCCCGGCCGTAGCGGCTGAGCGCATCGGCATTGTCGCCCGCTCCCATCAACTGTGTGAACAGTTCTCCCTCACGGGCTTTCGCATCGCGCATCTGCTGTCTCACCGGCTCGACCATCGTATACTTCACCGCCATCAGCGAGGTCAGCGAACGCGAGGCGAGCAGTTCGGCATGCCCGGTGGCCCGGGCGAGCAGGTCGTCGGGCTCGCACACCGCGAAGACCAGCCCCATCGACTTGGCCTCGTTGGCGCCGATCCATTCGGAACTCATCAGTACCCACGCCGCGTTCTGTCTGCCGATCAGCGTGGGCAGCAGGAACGACGACGATGCCTCGGGCGGCACACCGAGGCTGGTGAACGGGCATTTGAGCCGTGCCGTCGACGACATGAACGCCAGGTCGGCGAAACCCAGGATGGTGGTGCCGATGCCCACCCCGAAACCGTTGACCGCGCAGATCAGTGGTTTGGGAAAGTCGATGAGCGCGTCGATAAGTCCGCTGAATCCGTACTCACCGGGGGTGAAGGAGTCGGGATCGGTTGCCCTGACTGTGAATTCGTTCAGGTCGACACCGGCGCTGAAGGCGCGGCCCGCTCCCGTGATGAGCAGCACCGACACGTCGGGGTCGGCGGCGGCGTCGAGCAGGGCACGGGTGAGCCCGTCACACAGTGCCTCGTTGAAGGCGTTCAGTGCCTCGGGTCTGTTGAGGGTGAGGGTCCGGACCTTCGCGTGATCGGAGATCGTGACCACGCTCATTCGGTGACCGCCCCGGCTTTGATCAGATGTCTTGTCAGGAAAGCGATCTCGTGTTGCACGGTCGCCTCGTGCCAGTCGTTGCCGGCGAAGACGTCGAAGTGATCGCACGGATAGTGGCGGACCTCGGCGCGGGCGGTGAACGCCACCTTGGCCGCGGCCTCCGGCGGCGCGCCCGAATCGAAGTCGGCGATCTGGAACAGCACCGGCGCGTCGATCTCGCCGGCCTCCTTTCCCACCCGGAACGATCCGATCTCCATACCGATGGCGGCGTCGATCTCGTTGCGCCAGCTCGGTCCGGCGATGGCCCGGTAGCTCTCGAAGAAACCCGGCGCGCTCAGCGCCGCGTCGGTGTCGCCGGGATAGCCGACGACCCGCATCATCGTCGGCGGTCTGCCGATCTTGGCGGCCACTGTGCTGCCGAGCGCGGCCACCGCCGAGCGCGCCATGCCCGCACCGCTCACGTGTGTGCGAGCGTGTTTGCCCGCGGCGATACCGCTGACCAGCGGCACCACCGCGATCACGGCCGCGATGTCACCGCGTCGCGGGGCGACCTTGAGTACGAGGCCGGCACCGAGCGAGACGCCCCACAGAATGATGCGCCGCGGGTCGACGCCGGGCAGGGTGGCCGCCGCGTCGATCGCCGCGATGTAGTCGCGGGCCTGACCGGTCATCGAGACCCGTTGGCGCGGAGTGCCGTCCGAACAGCCGAAGCCTCGGTAGTCGAAGGCGAACACCGCCAGACCGGCGTCGGCGAAACGCTGCGCGAACGGCGCCAGACCCGAATCCTTGGTTCCGGCGAAACCGTGCGCCATCACCACCGCCGGGCGGTTGCCGTCGGTCTCGAACGGGGAGTCGTCGGAACCGGCGAAAAACCAGGCGTCGCATTCGGTTCCGTCCGAATCGAAGCGCAGTGAGATCGCTCCGCGCGGCAGTGTGGTCTGTGCCGTGCCGCTCATGCCTGCTCCCCCACTGCGATCCGGTCATCGGCCACGTGCGCCCAACTCGGCGGGCCCTGTGTGCGCGCCCGCTCGTATCCGGCGGGCAGTTCGGTGGTGCGCATCTTGTGCTCGTACAGGAAGTAGTCGAGCTGCTGGGTGTGCCGGGCCGACTTCTGCATATGTCCTCGATCGTGTTCGTCGTCGGCGGCGATGTCGGCGCGCATCTCCTGCGCCGACGGCAGCGCGTACCTGCCGACCGCGTACGCGCCGATCAACCGCGCCTGGCATTCGACGAACGGGAACAGCGTGGGGGTGGCCTGCGCGAAACCGTGGAAAATCAGATCGTCGATACCCGGATAGAACATCCGCTTGTACAGGTCGATCTTGTTGTCGGGGGCGCTGATGAAATCGGTGTCAAAGAACGGGAAGGTGATGTTGTATCCGGTGGCGTAGATGATGATATCGAAGTCGTCGTGCGTGCCGTCCTCGAAATACACTGTGTCCCCGTCCAACCGGGTGACATTGGGCTTGGGTATCACATCGCCGGCACCGAGCCGGAACGGCAATTCCACCGACTGGGTGGGGTGGGCCTCGAAGAACTTGTGATTCGGCTTGGGCAGGCCGAAATCCTCCGGCCGACCCACCATCGGGATCATCGTCTGCAAGACCTTGCGCTGCCACGCCAGCGGAATGTGCGGGAATGTGCGGTACAGCTTGTCGGCGGGCACGCTGCCGTAGTACTTGGGCACGATCCACGCACCCGACCGCGTCGACAGGGTGAGCGTGTTGCCCAGCGCCTTCGACGACAATTCCACCGAGACATCTGCCGCACTGTTACCCAGGCCCACCACGAGGATTCGTTTGTCGAAGAACTCGTACGGGGTACGCGGATCGATATAGCTGTGCACGTGCATCTGAATGCCGTTGAACTCACCCGGAAAATCGGGCATCCGCGGATCCCAGTGATGGCCGTTGGCCACTACCAGTAGATCGAAACGCCGGGTTTCCCCACGCTGGGTGGTCAGTTCCCAGCCACCGCCCGGCAGCCGTTCGGCGTGCACGATCCCGTTGGTGAACTCGATGTTCTCCAGGAGCCCGAAAGCCTCGGCATACGAATCGAGATAGGCCTTGATCTGGGTGTGGTGCGGAAAATCCGGATACTCGTCGGGCATCGGGAAATCCCGGAACGAGAGCCGGTATTTGGAGGTGTCGATATGCAGTGACCGGTAGGCACTGCTGTGCCCGTTGGGATTACCGAACGCCCAGTTGCCACCGATCCGGTCGGACGACTCGAAGCAGACGTACGGAACCCCGTAGTCCTTGAGCTGCTTTCCCGCCGTCAGGCCACTGATTCCGGCCCCGATGATCGCCACCGTGGGTAGGTCTCGCGCCACACCCGCACCCTTCTTCTCAACAGATCCCTGGAGTTGCCCAGATCACACCACGACCCAGTGTAGACACTTTCGCAACTTTGTCTACCCCGGCTGGTAGAGTACCCATCCATGAAGATGGCAACCGACAGGCCCGAACCCGACGCCCGGGACAGGATCGTTGCCGCTACACAGAAACTGTTGGCCGCCAAAGGAATACGCGCTCTCACCGTCGCCGAAGTGGCCGATGCCGCCGGAATGTCCCGAGCGTGGCTATACCGCCAGTTCCCCGACAAACAGTCGATGGTCGGCGCAGCCATCGTGGCGATCAGCGACGCATTCTGGACCAACGCCCGAGCCGAACTGGAAAAGCTCGACTCCTTCGCCGACCAGATGATCGTCGGGGTCCGGGTGGGCCGAGGCGCCTACGACGATCCGGGACCGGTCCTGATCCGGCTACAGCTGACCGAACCCGAGGAGTACGCGGCCTGCATCGGCCCCGGTGTGGCCGGACTGATCCCCGGTCTGGCCCAGTTCTGGCGCCCCTTCGTCGACGCCGCCATCACCCGTGGCGACATCGCACCCGGACACGACCCGGCGGAAACCGCGGAATGGGTTGCACGCCTGATGATCAGCATCGGCACCACCCCCAGCACCACCCTGAATCCGGACAACCCCGCAGACGTGTCCCGCCACATCCACCACTACGTCATGCCGGCCCTTGCTTCGGACCCGGGATAAGAACCACCCTCCACAGAGTGACCGATGCAGATATCCATCGATCGAGCTGTGGAGGGTGGTTCTTGTTCGTGTTCATCCACAGGCTGGAGATTTATCAGAGGTAGGTTTGATTTTGGACTGATACTGGTTCTGTGAACCTAGATTTGATCTACCGCAGGTTCGGTGGGGTGGCAACCAGCAGGCAACTCTATTCTCTGGGCTACACGCCGAAGCAGATCCGGCAGGCCTCGGCAGCCGGACAACTCACGCCTCTTCGCCACGGATTCCACGCCTTTCCGGACGCCGACCCGCGCGTCATCAGCGCCGTCGCCGACCATTCGGTGGTCACCTGCGTCACGGCGCTGACGTGGCACCAATTGTGGATTCCCGAGCACGACAAGCGGGTTCATGCGCGTGTCACCCGGCATGAGCGTCGGCAGTCTCATGACCGATGCCGACGACACGGTCGGCCGACGCCGGCGCGGGGTTCGATCGACGATGTCGCCACCGCACTTGCGTACTACGCGCGATGCTTCAGCGAGGAGGAGTTCATCATCGTGTGCGACTCCGCCCTGCACCACGGCAAACTGAGTCACGATGAGCTTCGCCGCGAGTTCCTCGGCGCTCCGGAGAAGCTGCGGGCAGCTATCGAACGATGCGATCGGCGCGCGGCGTCGGGAACAGAAACAGCTACGCGACTACGACTGCGCAGCATGGGGGTTCATGTCGAAGTCCAGCATCATGTGCCAGAAGTGGGCTGGGTGGACCTGCTGATCGGCGGCAGACTGGTTCTGGAGCTCGACAGCCGGGATCACCACACGGGCGAAAGCAACTACGAGTCCGATCGCACGCGCGACCGAAAGCTGGTGGCGCAAGGCTACCTACCGATGCGGGTAACCTACGGCCAGGTATTCCGAACCTGGGACTCCACCTACCGGGACATCCAGTCCGTGATCGCGCGCGGGCAGCACCGTCGCAAACCCGGATAAAAACCACCCTCCACAACCCCCGCGATGCAGATATCCATCACGCGCCCCATGGAGGGCAGTTTTTGACCAGGGTCAGACGACTGCCGGGGCAATACCGAGTTTGCCGGCCAGTTTTGCCAGGTAGGCACTTGCCTTCTCTACTGAATCGTCGGGGAGGCCGTAGAGGACTTCCGTTACTCCGATTTCTTGCCAGCGGGCCAGCTTTTCGGGGTCTGGACGGAAATCCAGGACCACGATCTGGGGGGTGCCTTCGCGGCCTGCGTCGCTCCAGATCTGCTTGAGCAGAGCCACCGAACCCTCGATGTCGGCCTCGCCGGGGGTGGTGATCCAGCCGTCGGCGCTGCGGGCGATCCACTTGAAGTTCTTCTCGTTGCCGGCGGCGCCGACGAGTGTGGGGATCAGGCCCTGCGGCGGCTTGGGCCAGGCCCAGCTGGTGCCGAAATCGACGAACTCGCCGTGGTATTCGGCCTCCTCGTCGGTCCACAGCGCGCGCATCGCCTCCAGGTACTCGCGCAGCATCGTGCGACGACGACCCGGAGGCACGTTGTGATCGCCCAGTTCATCGAGGTTCCAGCCGAATCCGACGCCCAGGGTGACCCGGCCGCCGGAGATATGGTCCAGCGTCGCAAGGGTCTTGGCGAGGGTGATGGGGTCGGACTGTACCGGCAGCGCCACCGCGGTGGCCAGCCGGATCCGTTCGGTCACCGCTGCCGCGGCGGACAGGGTCGTCCACGGATCCAGGGTGCGCATGTACCGGTCGTCGGGTAGTGACGAGTCGCCTGTCTGCGGGTGGGCGGCGTCGCGGCGCGTGGGGATGTGGCCGTGCTCGGGCACGTAGTAGGAGGCGAACCCCGCCTCCTCGATCAGTGGCGCCAGGATCTGCGGTTTGAGCCCGCGGTCACTGGTGAACTGTACGATGCCGAACTCCATCAAAGCCTCCTGGACAGGTGTCTAGTGGCTAGAACTGTAACACGTTCTACCCGCGTCGCCCAGGGGTGACCGCACATCCCGGAAAATGCCGTTGGCAGCGCTGGTGCGCGAGATCGCGTCAGCGGCCAGCACCACGGCCGCCGACGTCCAGCAGGACTTCTCCACCGGCCAGCGCTTGCCGTCGGAGAACACCAGACCGGTCCAGTACGATCCATCGGGATCGCGCAGATGCTGAATGGACTCGACGAGCGCGATCGCGTCGGCGGTGTCGCCGAGCGCGTCGAGAGCCAGTGCCAGCTCGCTGGTCTCGGCGCCCGTCACCCACGGCCGGTGATGCACGCAGCGTGCGCCCTTGCCCGGCACCACGAACTCGTCCCAGCGCTCGGCGATGTGCCGCTGCGCACGCTCCCCGCGCATCGCACCGCCGAGGATCGGGTAGTACCAATCCATCGAGTGTTCCGACGGGGGTTCGAAGGCGGTGTCCATCCGTTCGGTGAAGGCGGCTCCGAGCGCGGCGTGCGCAACGACGAAGTCCTCTTCGGGCTGGCGCATCTCGGCCGCGATACGAATGGCGCAATCCAGTGCGTGAAAGATGCTGGCATTGCCGGTGATCTGCGCCTCGGAGAATTTCGCACCGGACGGATCACCGCCCCAGCGAAATGCGCCGTCGGGCCGCTGGAACGTCAGTACCAGTTCCATCGCCCACCACACAACCGGCCACATACGGTTCAGAAACCTTGTGTCACCGGTGATCTGGTAGTGATGCCACACCCCGACGGCGATGTAGGCGCAGAAGTTGCTGTCGATGTTGGGGTCCTCGACCCGGCCCGCGACGGTGCGGATGGGCCAGGATCCGTCGGCCCGCTGATGCCTGCGCGACCAGTCGTAGGCCGCTTCGGCTTCGGCATGAAAACCCGTCACCGACAATGCCATCGCCGATTCGATGTGATCCCACGGATCGGTCTGACCGCCGGGGAACCACGGCAGCGCACCCGAATCCTCCTGCATGGCAACGATTGCCGCGCCCGTCGCCAGGACCTGTTGAGCGGTGAGGACTCCCGCGATCGCGGGGATCGCCATCAGGCCGCTTCGGCCGCGCCGGGTTTACGCAGGTACAGCGCCACCGACTTGCCGATCACCGGGTTGAGGAGCTGCTCGCCCACCCTGGTCAACTTCGGTGCGCTCATCATGTCCCACACCAGCAGTTTGTGATATGCCTTGACCAGCGGATTACCGTCATTATCAACGCCCACAGCACATTTGAGCCACCAGTACGGCGAATGGAGGGCATGGGCGTGATCGGTACCGGTGACCTCCAGGCCCGCCTTCTCCAGCTTGCCGGCGAGCTCGGAGGCCTTGTAGATGCGCACGTGGCCGCCCTCGACCTCGTGATACGGCGTCGACAGCGCCCAGCACACCTTCTCCGGCCAGTACCGCGGAACCGTCACCGCCGCAAGGCCACCGGGCTTGAGCACCCGCACCATCTCGGCGATCGCGGCGTCGTCGGACGGGATGTGCTCGAGGATCTCCGACATCAGCACAACGTCGAAGCTGTTGTCCGCGTACGGAAGATGCAGGGCATCACCGACTTCGGCACGTGCCTTGGCCGACGCGGGAACCTGCCCCTCGGCCATCATCGCGTCGAACATCGCGCCCACATCGGTCATGTCGGATTCGCTCATGTCGAAGGCGATGACATCGGCTCCGCGGCGGAACATCTCGTATGAATGCCGCCCCTGGCCTGCGCCGATATCGATGGCCTTGGTGCCCTCCCCGACGTTCAGCCGGTCGAAATCCACTGTCAGCACTGGTCTTTCCCCTTCACTCCGGCTCCTGTTCGAGCCAGCACCGTCTCGTAGTGTGCGGCGGTCTTGGCGGCCACGGCCGCCCAACTGTAGGACTCCTCGACGCGGGCCCGGCCGGCCGCGCCGACCTGCTCACGCAGGGCGGCGTCGTCGAGCAGCCGCCCGATCTCCTGCGCCAATCTCTCCGAATCACGCGGTGGCACAATCACACCCGCATCGCCGACCACCTCCGGGATCGCCCCGGCGCGGGTGGCCACCAGCGGCGTCGAGCAGCTCATCGCCTCCACCGCCGGCAGCGAGAAGCCCTCGTACAGCGACGGCACGCACGCCACCTGCGCCGAGGCGAGCAACCCGGCGAGTTCGGTGTCTTCCAGGCCGGAGACGACGTTCACCCGGTCCCCGATGGCCAGGTCGTCGATCAGCTTGGCCGACGGGCCGTCGGGGTCGAGTTTGGACACCAGCGTCAGCGAGACATCACGTTCGGCACCGAGTTTGGCGACGGCCTCCAGCAGATACGACACCCCTTTGAGCGGGGCGTCGGCGCTGGCCACGCACACGATCCGGCCGGACACTCGCTCGGGCGCGGCATCGGCGGTGAACACGTCGGTGTCGACGCCGAGCGGGATGGTGGTGATCGCACCCTTGTCGACGTCGAAGGCCTTGCGGATATCGACCTCACTGCTGCGCGAGACCGTCAGGAGTTCGGGTATGCGCCGGGCTACCCGGCCCTGCATCGCCAGGAACGAATGCCACCGCCACGCGGAGATCTTCTTGAGCCCCCTGGCTGCCTTGACGGCGAGCGCCCGGTCGCGGGTGATCGGGTGATGGATCGTGGCGATCAGCGGGAATCCGGTGCGCTGGATGTCGAGCAGGCCGTAGCCCAGGCACTGGTTATCGTGCACGACATCGAAGTCGGCGCGGCGGGACTTGAGCAGCCGGGCCACGCGCAGGCTGAACGTGAGCGGTTCGGCGAAGCTCGCCGTCCACATCGACAGCACCTCGATGACGTCGATCCAGTCGCGGTACTCCCGCGGGCGGGGTGTGCGAAAGAGGTTCGGTTCGTCGTACAGGCCGAGGCTGGGCACCTTGGTGACGGTGACACCGGCATCGACGGCCACCTGGTCGAGTTCGGGGTACGGGGCGCCGGAGAATATCTCCACCTGATGGCCGAGCAGGGCCAGTTCGCGGCTCAGATGCCGGACGTAGACACCCTGTCCGCCGCAATGCGGCTTGCTCCGGTAGGACAGCAGGGCCACGCGCATCAGTGAACCACCTTTCGCCATTCGTCCTGGACACCTGTCTGGAACGTGTTCTAGTTAGCCGAGACTGTACCAGTCGCCAGACGAACCATCCGCCGGCAAAATGTTACTGCCCGCCGCTCAGGACCAGTTCCATGAGTTTGGTGGGCGCCGCACACGGGTCGGCGGGGGTCGCGCCACGTGGCTCGGTCCACCACGTGAACACTCCGCGGCTCGGGGCCCGGGCGGTGACACCGCATTTGGCGGAGTCCTTGGGGTCGCGCTGTGTGAAGCCCGTCTGACTGGCGATCTTGATGTTCTCGGTGGTGTAGCCGAATTTCTTGGCGATCTGCTTCTCTGAGTTGAGGCTGCCCGATTCGTACCAGGTGAATGTCACCGATGTGGTGGTCGCGCCGGTGACGATCCACCGGCAGATCGCTCCGACGAAGGTACCCTGCGCGACGGCGCCGCCAACCACCTTCGCGATCGTCGAGTCGGACAGGATGTTGCATTCGAGCAGCAGGTTGTCGTAGCGGTCCGTGTCGACCTTGCTGTCGCCGCCGGTGTCGCCCTGGCCGGTGGCGACGGGCGTGCCGTCGATCGTGCACCCGGTGAGCAGCAGCAGGGTGGCGGCGAGCGCCGCGAGGGCGTAGCGGGCGCGTTTCATGATGCTCGCTCGATGACCAGCCGGGACAGTTGCCGGGCGGACTCACAGACGGTGTCGATCGGCGGCAGGGTCGTGGCCGTCGACCCGCGTTCGGCGGCGCTGACCGACCATTCGAAGAAGTCCGAACCGAATCCGATTCCGATCTCACAGATGCCCTGGGTCTGGTCGTAGCCGATGAAACCCTTGTGGCCGTTGATCTCGATGTTCTTGGCGGTGGCCCGGGAGAGTTTGACGTTGGCCTCCTCGCGTCCGATGGGCGAGCCGCGGTACCAGTTGAACGACGCGACCTTTCCGGTGCGGTCGGCGCTGGCATCCCATTCGCAGGCCGACGTGTTGTTCACGGTCTGGGTCAGGCCTGCGAATCCGGTGATCCGGATGACGTCCTCTGTGGTGACGCCCCCGCAGGGACCGAAGAACGGACCCGCGGCCGCGGTCGGGGTGTTGTCGGGGTCATCGCCGGTGCCGCCGCCGTCGTCACCGGAGCAGCCGGCCAGCAGCGCCGCCGACAATGCCACGACGGCCACCAGGAAACTTGATCGCATCCGGAGTTTGTCGAGGTCACGACGCTCACGTTTGGTGGGTCTGCCGGCTCCGCGATCACGCAGCGGGACACTGGCGACGATTTCTCGCGGCGGTGGGGGCGGACTGTTGTCGATATAGCATTCGGCGGCCATCGGCGCCGACACGCGCTTGCTGATCAGTTTGGTGACCTCGACGATCCGTTCGCGGCCACCGAGACGGACCCGGACCTCGTCGCCGATCGCGACGGTGGTGGCCGGTTTGGCGGTGGCCGAGTTGACCCGAACATGTCCGGCCCGGCAAGCGGCGCCCGCAGCCGAACGGGTCTTGGTGAGGCGGATCGCCCAGATCCAACTGTCGACGCGTGTCGCCATCCGACTCCTCTGTCCCACACACGGTTAACGGCATCCACTCTAGCCACAAGCCGGGCTGTGGCGGGGACGGGACGATGTCGTCTCGAACGCGGCCCCGGACATGACGGTGCAGCCGCGACCAACCACCGGAGTACGCCTCGAACGCGGCCCCGGACATGACGGTGCCCTCGCGCCACGGGGGATTCGCGCGAGGGCACCGAGTATGTGACGGCAGCACGTCCGGGGAGACTGCGGGAACGGGGGATTTCCCGCGCTGCCGTCGTCAGGTGTATCGATGGCCTCAGGATGGGCGTTACACACATCGCACAAGAATTTTTCTCACGGACCAGAAGACGCGTTTCGCGCAGGTCAGAGGTGTTCGTTCACGGGTCCGGCGGGGGCGAGCAACGCGGCGGTGGCCATCGATGCCAGCAGTCTGCGCAGCGCGGGCCGCGGGTAGTCGGGTAGCCGGGGTGAGGAGTTGAGCAGCCCGAACACGGCGTGGACACGTACGCGGGCCTGCTCCGGACCGAGCGCGGGCCCGCCGGCCTCCCGACCCACCTCGACCAGCACGTCCACCCACCGTTCGACGTACCTGCGCTGCAGCGAACGCACCTCGTGGTTGGCCTCCTGGCTGAGCGAGGACAGGTCGCGGTCCTGCACCGAGATCAGATCCGGCTTGGTGACCAGCATGTCGATGTGGAACTCGATGAGCGCCCGCAGCGTCGCGGACGGCCCTGAGCCCGCTCCGCCGTGCCGGTCCACGACCTGCTCTCCGCCCTCGTACAGGCGTCGGCTGATATCGACCAGGAGCTCATCGAGCAACTCGGATTTGGAGGAGAAATGCCGGTACATGCCGGGGCCGCTGATCCCGGCCGCGGCCGCGATGTCTTCGAGCCGGACGGCCGCGAAACCCCTCACCGCGAACTGTCCGGCCGCCGCTTCCAGCAGCCCGGCCCGGCGGGCGGCCTTCGCCTGGCCACGCCGGGTCAGCGGGCGCTCGGCACCGGTCGGTGCCCCATCTTGGGTCGTCATGTGTCGGCCACAGTGCGTCTTAGCGGGAGTAGACGACTCTGGTTCGCAGGACCACGTCGGCCGCCGACCGGCGTTGCGCGTCGATCGCCGACCAGAACAATCCCGCTGCGAAGAACGTACAGAACACCGCCCGCGCCAATGCGATCACCGGCGAGAGCTTCCTGCCGTTGCGGTCGACCACCCGCAAACCCATCAGCACGGATCCGGGTGTGCGACCGGACACCGCCCAGCATGCCGCCAGATACAGCACCGACACGACGATGAATCCCGCGACGGTGAATATGGTGTCCGGCTGGGGGAAGGCAAAACTCCGGACCGAGGTGAGCAGCCGCGCGGCCACCACCGAGAAATAGCAGATCACGAGGATCAGCAGCACGCCGGCGATGTCGACCATCGCCGCGACACCGCGGCTCACAACACCCGCGGGCTTGTCACTGTCGCGCACGCCGTGTTCGGCCTCGGCCGGTGGCCGATCGCGCGCAATACCCTCACCCATCCGTACCTGACCTGCGCCGGAGCAATCTGGATACCGCCTGGGCCACCGCGTCGTCGGCACGCTCACCGGTGCTGCGCACGTCGGTCACCACGTCGCCGGTGACCGTGGTGCTCGCCGAGCGGATGATCTCGGGCAGGTCGACCCCGTCGATGACGCTGTTGGCGATAGTGATCAGATCCACCCCCGCGAGCACGGCGTCGAGATCGACGCGCCCGATCAGTTCGTCCAGATCGAGCGCCGCCAGCAGTGCGTCGAGATCAACCTTGCGCAGGAGCGCGTCGAGGTCGAGTCCGGCGAGTACGACATCCAGGTCGACCCCGGCGAGCACGGCATTGAGGTCGAGACGGCCGAGCAGGGTGTTCAGGTCGACGCCGGCGAGCAGGGTGTTGAGGTCCAGCCGGGCCAGCAATGCGTTGAGGTCGAGCCGCGAGAGCACCCGGTCGAGGTCGATCGACTCCAGCAGCCGGCCCAGGTCTACCTCGGCGAGCACCGCATTCAGGTCGATACGACCGACGACATTGTCGATGGCGATCCCGCCGACCACCGCGTCGACGTCGATGGTCTTGACCGCTCGGTCGATGTCGACGGTCCGCACGATCCGGTCGACATCGATCGCTCCGAGGATCAGACCGGTGAGGTCGACCTCACCGATCAACGCACCGGTGGTCCGCTTGACCCGACCGACACCACCTGCGGCGACACCGAGCGTGGTGGACACGATACGACCGGGCACGCCCAGCACCCACCCCACCGCACCATCGGTCACTTCGCCATCATGTCACGGTGTCCGGCGTTTTCGGCTCGATGCGCCACATGTACGTCGGCGCGTGCGCACAGGTCACCAACGGTCGATGTGCAGGATGTCGTCGAGCGGTTTGCGTGGAGCCGGTTTGAAGCCGTCACCGGTGTAGTAGGCCACCGGCAGCAGCACACCCTGGGCGATGGTGTCGGGGATGCCGAGGATCTCGGCGACCTCCCGCTCGTACGCCAAATGCAGTGTCGTCCATGCCGATCCCACCCCGCGCGCCCGCAACGCCAGTTGCAGGCTCCACGCACCCGGAAGCAGCGATCCCCAGAGCCCTGCCTGGTTGCCTTCGGGTAGTCCGCCCTTGCCGACGAAGATCGCACCGATGACCAGTGCCGGCACCTCGTGCAGGACCTCGGCGAGGTAGCTAGCACTTGACGCGACGCGCTTTCCGGTCTCGTCGCCCCGGCGTTCGGCGGCAGCATTCTGCGCGGCGATGTACGGCTCGAAGGACTTGCGGTACAGGTCGGCGATCTTGCGCTTGGTCTCCGGATCGGTGACGACGATCCAGTGCCACGTCTGGCTGTTGCTGCCGGTGGGTGCCTGCAACGCGACCTCGAGTGCCTCGCGGATGATCTCCATCGGGACGGGCCGCGTCAGGTCGAGACGTTTGCGCACCGACCGGGTGGTGGTCAGCAGTTCGTCCGGGTTCAGCGGCAAGAGTTCGGACATCCCAGTCCCTTTCGGTCGTATACCCCCCGGGCGATTCCGGCCCGACTGTAGCAGTCGGGCCGTCCTCTCGATCAGCGCGTGGTCGCTGACTCCGGGTAGATTGTCGCGCCAGTATCAACGTCTGTGATCTTCACCGGGAAGTCGCGATAGTCGACGGATAGAGTGTCGTTGTACCGCCAGTTGCCATTGGCAATGACCCCAACGATGTCGAACGAGACAACATAGAACTCGTCATACTCAGGGTCGTACATCTCCACACCGACTTCGCCACCATTTTCGCTCTCGTACGACGTGAAGTACACGCAGACATAACTCTCACCGTCCGCGAACGCAATCAGGTAGCGGGTACCAGGATACTCGTCCTGGTACCCGAGAATCGCACCGACCTGATGCTCCTCGACAGGATGAAACCAACTCATGGATGGACTCCCTTCCTCGGGTTCGGAGCAGCGGGCACGACTTGCGCTCCTGTCTTGGAATAGTGAACCGTGCCTCGATCGGTGTCAGCCGACCTTCCGGTCTTGGGGTCGCGATGCTTTCCGATCACCTCGCCGAAATCGATGACCGCCTTGTTCCCTGCTCTGCCTTCCCAGCGTCCCGTCCCAGCCTTCAGCTCAACGAGGGTCTGGAGTCTCGTGATACCGATCGTGATCGTCGACTTGGTCGCGTCGTAGTTGAGCTGGCCAGGGAGATGCTTGGCCTGCTTGCCGAAGTGGATCGCCGTCGTGAAACCTTTGACAGTCGCGAACTCGTGATCGGGCTTCGAAATGAGGCGGCTCCGCGGCTTGCTCATGCTGCGTCCCTCGACTTCGACCGCCGACGGCTGTCTGGCTTGAACACGTGAACGGCGACGCCGACTGCCCTGGGATAATCGAGCACCCGATACAGGGAGTGGTCAGGACTGATGACCCCGCCGTTGGCAGCAAGACGGTCCAAGTACCGCTCCGGGTTGATCCAGAATCTTGTAAACCTGTAATCGTCCTCGTAGAAGTGAACCCACGCCGCCTTATCCGGCCTTGCCTTCTTCGACACCGCCTCAGAGAAGGCGATCGGGGACCGAATTGGTGCCAAGAATCTTGGGGATCTCGTAGTAGCCGACAGTCTTCACACCTTTGAGGAGGCGTCCGTTGAAAACGTCTCGTCGATCGTGCCGGCAGGCCGCGACCTGAAAGTCGTATGGGTCGTTGAACCCGATGAGTACTCGGAGCACGGCGACGCCGGCTACCGCATCCCGTGGCCGTCAGCAGCTGTACACATCCTCACGCCGCCCGACGTTGTCGCTGGCACATTCTCTTCTTCGCCGCATCATTCGCACGGGGCGTAGAATTTCCTAGCCATCCGTAAACGACATGGTCGCCGCGCCTCCCGTTCGGGAGTTGCGGCGACCATGTTTGTGACCCGATCGCTTGGGCTATTGGGACCAGTCGAAACGGGCTATAGGGCCTCGAACAGTTCGCGGG
This sequence comes from uncultured Gordonia sp., assembly GCF_937858515.1. Taxonomy (NCBI): domain Bacteria; kingdom Bacillati; phylum Actinomycetota; class Actinomycetes; order Mycobacteriales; family Gordoniaceae; genus Gordonia; species uncultured Gordonia sp. Next base: position 58,910 of record NZ_CALLZT010000209.1, read on the forward strand.
CCAGGCGGGCGGTCTCGCTCGGCGTCTTGCCGACCTTGACCCCGGCCGCTTCGAGAGCTTCCTTCTTAGCCGCGGCGGTACCGGAGCTACCCGAGACGATGGCGCCGGCGTGGCCCATCGTCTTGCCTTCCGGCGCAGTGAAGCCCGCGACGTAGCCGACGACCGGCTTGGTGACGTTGGCCTTGATGTACTCCGCGGCCCGCTCCTCGGCGTCGCCGCCGATCTCACCGATCATGACGATCAGCTTGGTCTCGGGATCGTTCTCGAAGGCCTCGATGGCATCGATGTGGGTGGTGCCGATGACTGGGTCGCCGCCGATGCCGATGCCGGTGGAGAAACCGAGGTCACGCAGCTCGTACATCATCTGGTAGGTCAGCGTGCCCGACTTGGACACCAGGCCGATCGGCCCCTTACCGGTGATGTTGTTGGGCGTGATGCCCACCAGAGCCTCGCCCGGGGTGATGATGCCGGGGCAGTTGGGGCCGATGATGCGGGTCTTGCCGCCCTTTTCGACGTTGTACGCCCACGCGTACGCCGAGTCCTGCACGGGGATGCCCTCGGTGATGACCACGAGCAGCCCGATCTCGGCGTCGATGGCCTCGATGATGGCGTCCTTGGAGAAGGCGGGCGGCACGAACGCGATCGACGTATCGGCACCCGTCTTCTCAATGGCCTCGGCGACACTGCCGAAGACCGGCAGTTCCACGGCGTTGCCGTCGGCGTCGACGTGGCTGACGGTGGTGCCCGCCTTGCGTGCGTTCACGCCGCCGACGATGTTGGTGCCGGCCTTGAGCATGAGCGCGGTGTGCTTGGTGCCCTCACCACCGGTGATGCCCTGGACGATGACCTTGTTGTCTTTGTTCAGAAAAATCGACATGTCCAGCGTTCCTTACTTGCTCGCCAGTTCGGCGGCCTTGTCGGCGCCGGCGTCCATGGTCTCGGCCAGCGTCACCAGCGGGTGATTCGCGTCGGCGAGGATCTTGCGGCCTTCTTCGACCTTGTTGCCGTCCAGGCGCACGACCAGCGGCTTGCTGGCGGCGGCGCCGAGCTTCTCCAGTGCGCCGACGATGCCGTTGGCGACCGCGTCGCAGGCGGTGATGCCGCCGAAGACGTTCACGAAGACGCTCTTGACCTGCGAGTCACCGAGGATGACGTCGAGGCCGGCGGCCATGACCTCGGCCGAGGCGCCGCCGCCGATGTCGAGGAAGTTGGCGGGCTTGACCCCACCGTGGTTCTCACCGGCGTAGGCGGTGACGTCGAGGGTCGACATGACCAGGCCCGCGCCGTTGCCGATGATGCCGACCTCGCCGTCGAGCTTGACGTAGTTCAGGTCGTGCTGCTTGGCCTTGAGCTCGAGCGGATCGGTGGCGTCCTTGTCCTCGAACTCGGCATGGCCGGGCTGACGGAAGTCGGCGTTGCCGTCGAGGGTGACCTTGCCGTCGAGGGCGAGGATCTGATCGTCGGGCGTACGCACCAGCGGGTTGACCTCGACGAGAGTGGCGTCCTCGGCGACGAAGACCTCCCACAGCTTGGCGATGGTGACCGCGGCGGCGTCGAGCACCTCGGCGGGCAGGTGACCCTGCTCGGCGATGGAGCGGGCGGTGGCGATGTCGACGCCCTTGACGGCGTCGACCGGGACCTTGGCCAGCCGTTCGGGCTTGGTCGCGGCGACCTCTTCGATCTCCATGCCGCCCTCGACCGAGCACATGGCCAGGTAGGTGCGGTTGGCGCGATCGAGCAAGAAGGAGATGTAGTACTCCTCTGCGATGTCACTGGCCTCGGCGACCAGCAGCTTCTTGACGATATGGCCCTTGATGTCGAGACCAAGGATGTTGTCGGCGTGGGTCTGCGCGTCATCCGGGGTGGCGGCGTACTTGACGCCGCCTGCCTTGCCACGTCCACCGACCTTGACCTGCGCCTTGACCATCACGGGCTTGCCGATTTCCTCGGCAATGGCCCGCGCGTCGGCGGCGTTGTCGGTCACACGTCCAGCGGAGGTGGGTACCCCGTGCTTGGCGAACAGTTCCTTCGCCTGGTATTCGAAGAGATCCATTCAGCTCACCGTCTCGTAGGTTTGCCCGCATGTGGGTGTAACGCGGGCCATATCGGACTCTAAACCTGCCCTTAGTCGCGGAATCCACCACTCCGGCACCTTGTGCGACAGATCACTCGGTCGGTCGCACTTTCAGCCGACCGGGGAACTGCCGCCCGCACTGTCACAACGCAGGCATCCCGCAGGTTACCGGGATCTCCCGATTCACAATCGAGACTTGACTATCTCGCTTTTCCACTTGTCAGTGGCAAAGTCTGCAAGATCACATTGTGATCGCCGTCACACGGCGATCACGAATTTGCCCGAACGTTGGACTTGTCTCCACCATTTCGTTACCGTCATAGCTCAGGTCACGGAACGATCACAGATCGACGTAGACGCGGGCACGTGAAGTCAGCCTCAACAGGTGCCGTATCGTCGTCACGGCCGGTCTGCCGCGAACCTATACGACAAGTAGTGCCAGCGGTAACGAGAGAGAAGGTGGACGACTTGGCAGGACGCAGGTTCCGAGTCGACCCGACGGCAGCAGCCTCCACGGGTTCTGCAGCCTCTACAGGATCCACGGCCACCGATGTGTTCGACGGTCCCGATTTCGACGAGACCATGACCACGATCATCCCGATCGAGGATCTGCACGCGGCGATGCACCTCGAAGCCCGGGAGGGCTGGGGTTACGGTCGCGGGTACCAGGACTATCGTCCGACCAGGTCCGAGGTCACCCAGGACATCCTCCTGCCGGAAGCCGAGTTCATCGAGGATGAACCGCTCGACGTCTCCGGCGCCCGGCTCGACACCTACGGTCTGGCCAACAGCGGCGAGATCCGCCTGCCCCGCACCGACACCGCCGACAAGCCGTTCCGCACCAATACCGGCCAAGGCCGTCGCAGCCGCGGGCGCCACCGTGTGGCCGCGCCACCCACCGCACTCAAGGGCGGCCGCGCGGCACTGTTCGCGGTGGCTGCCGGCGCCGCGGTCGCAGCCGTGTCACAGATCAACTCGTCGTCCGAGGCCCCGGCACCGGCTCCCGCCGCCAACGTCACCGATCCGGCCGTCGCCGCCACGTCGGCGCCCGACCTGGGTCCCGGTGTCGCAGCCGCCGCACCGTCGGCCGATCTGAGCGTCTTCACCGACCAGCTCCAGCTCGGCCAGGCACGGGCCGCCGAGGAGGCCCGGCGCGAGGCCCTGGCCCGGCGCCCGATGTTCGAGTCGCCGCTGCCGCTGGGCTCGTATCAGCTCACCTCCGCCTACGCCAACCGCTGGGGCAGCTTCCACGGCGGCATCGACATGGCCGCCCCGCTCGGCACGCCGATCCACGCAGCCACCGACGGTGTCATCAAGGAGGCCGGCCCGGCGTCGGGCTACGGCAACTGGGTGCAGCTGGAAGCCGCCGACGGCACCATCACCATGTACGGTCACATGTCGTCGTCGGGTGTGCTCGTGCACGCCGGGCAGCGCGTCACCGCCGGCGATGTCATCGCCCTGGTCGGCAGTGAGGGCTTCTCCACCGGACCCCACGTCCACTTCGAGGTCTGGAAGAACGGCAACACCAAGATCGATCCGGCACCCTGGCTTGCCCGCCACGGCGTCCGGCTCGCCGGCTACTCCGGCTGACCCGATCCGTTCCGAAAGCGCCTCACCCCGCCGGGTGAGGCGCTTTCTGCGTCCGGCCGTCAGAGTTTGTCGCCGGGCAGCCCGATGGCCATGAACGTCATCCGGCCCACTCCCGGGCCGTAATCGATGACCAACCGCTCGGCGGGGCCACTGCCCTGCTTGGAGATCACCTTGCCCAGACCGTACTTGGGGTGGTTGTTGCGGTCACCGACCTCGTAGTTCACCACGCTGCGACTGCCGCCACGACGGGCCGGATCCGGCGACCAGGACGACGAGCCACCCCGCCCCGCTCGCCCCGACGAATCGCCGAAGACACCGCCCGACGATCCCCACTCACGCCGCGCCGACCGCTTGGGCTCAGTACGCCGCCAGTCGAGGAGATGCTGCGGGATCTCTTGCAGGAAACGGGATTCCGGATTGCTCACCGGCTGCCCCCAGGAAGCGCGCATCAGCGAACGAGTCACGTACAGGCGCTCCTTGGCACGCGTGATCCCCACATACGCCAGACGCCGCTCCTCGCTGAGTTCGGCAGGATCACCCAGCGCCCGCATGTGCGGGAAATGACCGTCCTCCCAGCCCGTCACGAACACCACCGGGAACTCCAGGCCCTTCGCGGTGTGCAGCGTCATGAGGGTCACGACACCTTCTCCCTCGTCGGGAATCTGGTCGGCGTCGGCCACCAGCGACACCCGCTCCAGGAACGCGGCCAGCGACCCCGGTTCGGGTTCCCCCTCGCGCAGCCCCTCGGGATCGTCGTCGCCGGTATCGTCGCGTTCCTCGGCGAGCTGCGCCGCGTCGAGGCTGAATTCCCTTGCCACGGAGACGAGTTCGTCGAGATTGTCGAGACGTGCGGCGTCCTGGGGATCGTTGGAGGCGGCCAGTTCACCGCGATACCCGGTGCGCTCGACGATCGCGTCGACGAGGTCGCCGATGTCGCCGCCCTCGGCGGTCGCATCGATGGTGGCCTGATCGTCGGTACCGAACGCCTCCAGATGTTCGGCCCGTAGCGACTCGATCAGCTCGACGAACGCGGTGATCTGTTTGTTGGCACGGGTATTGAGCAACGGCACCCGACCCTCGGCGGCCTCCCGCAGCGCCTCGTAGAACGAGATGCCCAGGTTCTCCGAATGCACCGCCACACACGCCTGTGCGCGATCACCGATGCCGCGGCGCGGGGTGTTGACGATCCGGCGCAGGCTCACCGAGTCGTCCGGGTTGGCCACCACCCGCAGATAGGCCACGATGTCGCGGACCTCTTTGCGCTCGTAGAACCGGGTACCGCCGACCACCTTGTACGGAATGCCATGGCGCACAAAGACTTCTTCGACCGGACGGGAGCCGGTGTTGGTGCGGTAGAACACCGCGACGTCGCCGTACGAATAGCTCGACGACCCGCCGATCGAGTAGTCGGTGAGCGATTCGATCTCTTTCCCGATGAACGCCGCCTCGTCCCGGTCACTGTCGGCGACGTAGCCGACGATCAGCTCACCGTCGCCCGAATCGGTCCACAGCCGCTTCTCCCGGCGGCCCGTGTTGCGTGCGATGACCGCATTGGCCGCCGAGAGTATGGTCTGCGTCGACCGGTAATTCTGTTCCAGCAGAACGGTTTCGGCGTCGGGAAAGTCGCGTTCGAATTCCTCGATATTGCGGATCGTAGCGCCGCGGAACGCATAGATCGACTGGTCGGCATCACCGACCACACAGAGTTCCGAGGGCGCCACGACACCGCCGCCCCCCTGCCCTTTGTCACTGCCGACGAGCTCACGGATCAATACATACTGAGCGTGATTGGTGTCCTGGTATTCATCGACCAGCACATGCCGGAAGCGGCGACGGTAGTACTCGGCCACCTCGGGATGCCGCTGCAGCAGCGCCACCGTCTCGCCGATCAGGTCATCGAAGTCGAAGGCGTTGGCCGCGCGCAGCCTGCGCTGATACTCGCCGTAGATCCGGGCGATCTCGGCGGCCGACGGCTCGTCGTCGGGGGCGGTGTCGACCGCTTCCTCCGGCGAGATCAGCTCGTTCTTGAAGTTGGAGATCGCCGTGCCCACGCCGCGCGGACTGAACTTCTTCGGATCGAGATTCAGGTCGGAGATGATCATTCCGAGCAATCGTTTGGAGTCGTCGGCGTCGTAGATCGAGAAGTTGGAATTGATGGGAGCCAGCAGCGACGACTGAGCACGCAGGATTCGCACACAGGTGGAGTGAAACGTCGACACCCACATGAACTTGGCGCGCGGGCCGACCAACTCGATCACCCGCTCGCGCATCTCGGCTGCGGCCTTGTTGGTGAAGGTGATCGCCAGGACCTGCCCGGGCGTCACGTCGCGCGCGGCCAGCAGGTAGGCGATGCGGCGGGTCAGCACCGACGTCTTGCCCGATCCGGCACCGGCCACGATCAGCAACGGCGCACCCTCGTGCAGGACGGCGGCCCGCTGCTGTGGGTTGAGCCCGTCGAGTAGGGCCGCACCCGGGGCGGAGGTGTCGTCGGAAACCGGTGTACGCGCGGAGGTGATCATCGTTGATCAAGGCTACCGGGCGCCTGCGACAAGCGTTTTCGGACATAGTTCCCGCCCACGAATATCCCCGGTGCCCCGGCGAGGGCCATGACGGACTCCAGCGGTGTAAGGCACGCCGGACGTGGCAAAATCAGCGGCGTGACCGAGACTCCCAGCGCCACCGGACCCGCCGACGATTCTTCCCCCGCCGCCGGCGTCCCGTTCGATCCGGCGGCGTACGAACTGGGCAGCGAGGTGACCGACCTCCCCGACGACATCGACGTGTTGCGACACGAGATCGACCGGATGGACGCGGTCATCCTGGCGGCCGTCAAACGACGGTCGGCGGTGTCCAAGAAGATCGGTGCGGCACGGATGGCCTCGGGCGGTCCGCGGCTGGTCCATTCACGCGAAGTGAAGGTGCTGGACCGGTTCAGCGATCTTGGCCAGGAAGGCCACACCCTGGCGATGCTGCTGCTGCGGCTCGGCCGGGGACCACTGGGCCGCTGACCACCCCGGACCTGTCGACCGATCGGGCTACCGGCCAGTAGCGCCGCGCCCGCGCGAGCGAGTCCCCCACCACATAGGGTGGTTGCCATGAGCGAGGTCTCCGGGTTCATCAGCAGCGACAACGACGACATCACCGCGACGCAATCCTGGCAGGCGCTCGCCGCGCACCAGCCGCATGTGTTCGCCATGCACCTGCGCGAGGTATTCGTGGTCGACCCCAAGCGCGGTAGTGAACTCACCGTCGACGTGGGTGACCTGCACATCGACTACTCCAAGCACCGGGTGCTGCGCGAGACTCTCGAGCTGCTGATGAGCCTGGCCCGCGAGGCGGGGCTCGAGGATCTGCGCGAGGACATGTTCACCGGCAGGCACATCAACACCTCCGAGGATCGGGCTGTGCTGCACACCGCGCTGCGGCTACCCGCCGACGCGCAGCTGACCGTCGACGGACAGGACGTAGTGCACGACGTGCATGAGGTACTGACCGCGATGGGCGAGTTCACCGACCGGGTGCGCAGCGGCGAATGGACTGGATATACCGGAAAGGCCATCACCGACGTCGTCAACATCGGCATCGGCGGCTCAGACCTCGGTCCCGCCATGGTGTATCAGGCTCTGCGGCATTATGTCGACGGCCCGCGCTGCCATTTCGTATCCAACGTCGACCCTGCCGACCTGGTGGGCACCCTGGCCACCCTCGATGCCGAGACGACGCTGTTCATCATCGCCTCGAAGACGTTCGGCACGCTGGAGACACTCACCAACGCCGCTGCGGCACGCACCTGGCTGCTGGAACAACTCGGCACCGACTCGGCCGACGCCGTCGCCAAGCACTTCGTCGCGGTATCCACCAATGCCGACAAGGTGTCCGCGTTCGGTATCGACACCGCCAACATGTTCGGCTTCTGGGATTGGGTCGGCGGCCGGTACTCGGTGGATTCGGCAATCGGTCTGTCGGTGATGGCCGCAGTCGGCAAGGATCGCTTCGCCGAGTTCCTGAGCGGCTTCCACGCCGTCGACGAACATTTCCGCACCCAGCCGCTGGAACGGAACGCGCCGGTGATCCTGGGCCTGATCGGCTTGTGGTACACCAACTTCTGGGACATGCAGTCGCGGGTGGTGCTGCCGTACTCCAACGACATGGCGCGCTTCGCGGCCTATCTTCAGCAGCTCACGATGGAGTCCAACGGCAAGTCGGTGACCGCGCACGGGCACCACGTCACCACCGACACCGGCGAGATCTTCTGGGGCGAGCCGGGCACCAACGGTCAGCATGCGTTCTATCAGCTGCTGCACCAGGGCACCCGGGTCGTGCCGTCGGACTTCATCGGATTCGCACGGCCCACCGATGACATCGTCGACGCCGACGCCGGGTCGATGCACGACCTACTGATGAGCAACTACTTCGCGCAGACCAAGGTGCTCGCCTTCGGCAAGACCGCCGACGAGATCGCCGCCGAGGGCGTCGACCCACATGTGGTGGCACACAAGGTGATGCCGGGCAACCGGCCGTCGACGTCGATCCTGGCACCCGAGCTGACGCCGTCGGTGATCGGCCAGTTGATCGCCCTGTACGAACATCAGGTGTTTGTCGAGGGCATGATCTGGGGCATCAACCCGTTCGACCAGTGGGGTGTCGAGTTGGGCAAGACCTCGGCCAAGGAACTTCTGGACGTGATCACCGCCCCCGAACCCCCTGCGCCCCAAGCAGATTCGTCCACCGATAACCTGGTCCGCTGGTACCGCCACCACCGCGGCCGCCAAGCCTGACGAAATTTTCCGGAGATATCGCGGTCGGCGAGGGCATATTGCCCTTGCCCGGGCGGGCTCAGCCGAGGTGGCGGGTGACCGACTGGGGGAGGTGGCGTAGGGCTGCGGCGATCGGTAGCCACGGCCAGGTCGGGACCGGCGCCCACTGCTTTTCGTTGTCGATGGCCTTGACCAAGGCGTTCACGCCGCTGTCCAGATCGGCCTTCAACTTGGTCTTGACGCTGCGGTTGATGGCGGTGTTGATATAGCCGGGGGCGATCACCGACACCTTGATGGGTTTGCCGGCAAACTCGGTCTGCAAGCCCTCACCGATCGCGGTCAGGCCCGCCTTCGATGCCGAGTAGGCCGTCTGCGCCTTCGGCTGGCCGCGCACGCCGGCGATCGAGCTGATCAGCACGAGATGGCCATGGTTCTGTTCACGGAAGATCTCCAGCGCCGCATCGATCTGCGCGATGGCGCCGATCAGATTCGTCTGCACCGTCTCGATGTTGGCGTGCGCCTTGCCGGTACCCATCGGGGCGCCCTTGCCCAGACCGGCGTTGACGATGACACGGTCAAGGCCACCGAGTTCGTCGCGGAGCTTGCCGAAAACGACCGGCACGGCGTCGGTGTCGGCGACGTCGAGTTCGGCGACGGCCACCTGCGCGGCGGCGGGGCGTAGCTCGTCGGCGAGTTCGTCGAGACGGTCGATGCGGCGCGCGGCGAGGGCGAGCGAGCGGCCCTGCGCCGCGTACCGGCGGGCCATGCCTTCGCCCAGGCCCGAGCTGGCGCCGGTGATGAGGATCTTCTGGCGAGTGGTCATGCGGGTGATCTTACCGACTGGTAAGAACACTCATTTGAGGAGCCGGGACATCCTGCGGTCGGCGAGGATCTTGCCGCCGGTCTGGCACTTCGGGCAATACTGGAACGAGCGGTCGGCGAACGCCACCTCCCTCACTGTGTCGTCGCATTCCGGGCACGGTAGGCCCGTGCGGGCGTGCACGCGTAGACCTGTCCGCTTCTCCGCTTTCATCGTCGCCACCGACGCCTCGTCGAGCCGGGTGACGGCGTCGGTGAGCACCGAGCGCATCGCCGCGTAGAGGCCGTCGACCTTGGTCTCATCGAGCGTGTTCGATGTGGCGAACGGGGAGAGTCCGGCCACATGCAGGATCTCGTCCGAGTAGGCGTTGCCGATGCCGGCAATGACCCGCTGGTCGGTGAGCAGATTCTTGATCCGTGCCCGCGAGCCGCCCAGGATCTCACCGAAGCGTTCGCGGCCGAGGCCGAGTGCGTCGGGGCCGAGCGTGGCGATCCGCTCCACATCCTTCGGGTCGCGCACCACCCACACGGCCAGCCGTTTCTGGGTGCCGGCCTCGGTGACGTCGAATCCCTCACCGGGCAACCCGCAATGCACCCGAAGCGCGATCGGGCCTTTGCCGCCCGGTTTGGGCGGCACCTGTGAGAGTTTCCCGCTCCAGCGCAGCCAGCCCGCCCGGGACAGGTGGATGACCAGGTAGATCACCTCGTCGGGATCGTCGGCAGAGTGGTCTGCTGGGGTGTCCGCGTCGCCTGGGACGGTACGGATGAGCAGATACTTGCCTATCCGGCCTGCCGACACGACTGTCCGGCCGGTCAACGCCGTGTACGGCGGATCGGCGGTCTTGAGCACGGCAAGCGAAGCAACGTCGACGCGGCGGATGGGCAGTCCGGCGATGCGGTCGTCGAGAAACGCGGCGATGGCGCCGACCTCGGGAAGTTCGGGCATGGCTACCAGTGTGCTCTAGTTAGGAGATGCACTCAGCGCCTTCCGTCCCGGGGCCCGGGTTTTCCGCGTCCGGGCTTTCCGATGCCGAGTTGGCCGCCCGGATCGCCGAGGGTGCGGGTGAGATCCTGCTCGGGGTCCGCCACGGCGGTCTGCTGTCGGGTCGGCATCTCGGCGACGTCGGCGACACGATGGCGCAGGCGTGGATCGCGAGCGTGCTGGCCCGGCATCGTCCCACCGACGCGATCCTGTCGGAGGAGGCCGCCGACGTCGGCGACCGGGCCACCGCCGACCGGGTGTGGATCATCGACCCCCTCGACGGTACCCGGCAGTTCGCCGGGGGCACCGGCGACTGGGCGGTACATGTGGCACTGACCGGGAACGGCAAGGTCACCGAGGCCGCGGTGTCGTTGCCCGCGCGCGGGCGGCTGTTCCGTTCGGACACCGTCGAGCCCGCCGACGGACCGCTGAGCGGTCGGATCGCGACATCGCGGTACGCCTCGTACGAGGTGTCGTGGGTGGCGCGCGAACTCAAGCTCGAACCGATCCCGATCGGGTCCGCCGGTGCCAAGGCGATGGCGGTGGTCACCGGCGAGGCCGACGCCTACGTGCATGCGGGCGGCCAGTACGAGTGGGACAACTGCGCCCCCGTCGGAGTGGCGCTGGCCGCCGGATTGCATTGCAGCAGGCTCGACGGCGCGCCGATCGTCTACAACCAGCCCTATCCCTACATGCCCGATTTCGTCATCTGCCGCACCGAACTCCGCGAAGACATGCTCGCCTCACTCGCCGAGATCTGGTGACTCGGCTTTGCGCAGCAGGTACACATCCATCAACCAGCCCATCGAATCCCTTGCCCTGTCACGGGTTTCGGCTATCTGATCGGCAACGTCGGCGACGCGCCCGCTGATCAGGATCTCGTCGGCGGTGCCGACGTAGGCACCCCACCAGATGTGGTCGTCGGGGTAGGCGGTCTCCCGGAACGCCAGGAATGAGTCGAGCATCACCACCTGGTTGGCCGCGGCGCCCTCCGGGGTGCTCGCGAGAAGTCGACCGGTGGTGATGTGGATCGGCTCCCCGATTCGGTTGAGCGGAATCCGGTGCGCCGCAGTCAACGCGCTGATGCTGGTGACGCCGGGGATCACGGTGACTTCGGGGGCCAGGACGCCGCGTTCGGCGATGTCGTCGACAATCCGCAGCGTGCTGTCATAGAGCGCCGGGTCGCCCCACACCAGGAACGCGGCCACCCCACCTTCGCCGATCTCATCGAGCAACACCTGCTCGATTGCCGACGCGCGGGCGGCATGCCAACGACGCACCTCGGCGGCATAGTCGGCGGGGTTGCGGTCGCGTGGCGGGTCATCGATCTCTATCAGCCGATAGCCTTGCGGCGCATAACGATCGAGGATCTCGCGGCGTGCGTCGAGTAGTGATTGTTTGGCTGACCCCTTGTCCAGGAACAGGAATGCGTCGACGCCGGCCATCGCGTCGGCGGCGGCGAAGGTGACATGTTCGGGACCGCCCGGGCCGATACCGATGACCCGGATGGTGATCGGTGTCGTCACAAGCGGATCCAGGACAGCCCGTGCTTGCGGGCGGTCACCGCCAGGATCAGCTCACGCGGCAGGAGCCGACGGGCGAGAAATACCAGGGGCGCCGAATTTCCCTTGGCGTAGAACGGTTTCGGATGCTCGGCCAGCGCGGCGTCGACAATCGCTTTCGCCGTGGCCTCGGCGGTGATCCCCGACTCCTCGTTGTGCGCCGTGGCTGCCGCGACGGTGGCGTATTCATCGGCGTACGGTGAGTTCTCGCCGATGTGGACGCTGCGCCGGCCGCCGATTCCCGTGGCGATGGTGCCCGGCTCGAAGCTGATCATCCGGATCCCGTACGGCGCCACCTCACGGCGGGTGGCCAGCGCGAATGCCTTGAGTGCCGCCTTGGCCGCCGAATACGTGGAGCGGAACGCGACGGGGAAACTCGCGAGCATCGACCCCACCATGACGACGGTGCCGTGGCCGCGTTCACGCATCCCCGGCAGCACCGCCTTGGTGAGTGCCACCGGCCCGAACACGTTCTTGGCGAACAGGTCCTCGATGTCGGCCATCGGGGTGTCCTCGATTGCCCCGGCCTGCGATTCACCGGCGTTATTGATGAGAATGTCGATCCGCCCGATCTGCTCGACCGCGGCGTCAGCGGTCGCGTAGTCGGCGTTGTCCAAACGCACATACGTGACACCCGGCACGGGATTCGCGACGGTATCGGGGTTGCGGCTGGTCCCGTACACGGTGTGCCCTCTGGCGACGAACTCCCGGGCCACCGCCGCACCGATCCCACTGGACGCGCCCGTGACGAGGACGATCTGCGATGAAACTTCGCGCACCTGCACTCCGAACCACTCAGTGCGCCCCGACGCCTATGGTGGCGCGCCGACCGGATGCCGGCACGAACGCGAAAGAGTGCTCCCGGCAGGATTCGAACCTGCGACACCGGCTTTAGGAGAGCCGTGCTCTATCCCCTGAGCTACGAGAGCGGGCACTGGCGGAAGGCTTGGATGCGCCGTTCGTTTCAGTCCCATGGAGTGTACGCGACGCCTGGAGTGTGTAGCGCGCACCCCGGCGCCACGCCGCTGATGCTTTCCGTCGAGAGTTCCGCGCGCCGGTTCGTCGATTGCTAGTGTTCGTTTCAGTGCAGCCGTACCGAACGGCACTGAGCTGAGGGGATGACTTGTGCGCCTGACCGCCGACAAGGTCGTGACTTGGAAAGAAGCAACCGTCCCCAGCGGCATCTCTCCGGAGAAGGTGTACATCGGTCCCGATCCCCAGGGGCAGGGCGGCTTTCAGGTCGCCGTCGCTACGGCAACAAGCACGCCAACACGCGGCAAACTCCGCGAACTCTTCCTCGCCCGGAAGGGCAAGACGTCGATCCAACTCGTGGTCGCGGTGACTTATCGTGACACCGTCCACCTGTTCGGTCCCGACCCGCAGGCGCCCTCGACGATCCCACCGATCCGTCGGCACCGAGGGCATGGGAAGTACGCAGCCGAGACCCCAGGCGGCTGATGCTCGCGCGCTACCTGCCGAGCATGTACACCGTCGAACACGATCTGCAGGAGTATCAGATCACCAACGCCGGCCTGCTGCGGCCCAGTCTTCTCAAGCGGCTCGAGTCCAGTCCCAAGCACTGTATACCTCGCTGACGAAGATGATCGAGTCACATGAAGTGTTCCTGGACGTACTCGGCAAGGGATACGTACTCAGGGGCGATGCGCTCAGCGAATGGGTGTCGTCGGAGTCCGACGACCTCGACGCCTTCGTCACCGAGTTCGACAACGACCAGCAAATCGAATCCACCGACGAACAGCGCATCAAGCTGATCGCCGAAGCCCTCGACGAGGCAGGAATCGCTCCCCCACTTCCTCACGTCAGGCGGTAGCTGGACGCGCCCATTGTGACGGATACCACTGACGATCTCGGACCAGATGCGAGTCGTACCGAGGTTGCGATCGCTGTTCGGCAGACAGGTAGCCTCGGGAGGTATGTATCGCAGGTGGGTGACGAGTTGCCGATTTCTCTGGCCGCCGATCCTGACCTACTCGCGGCGTCGAGGAGATCTGCTCGAATGGTTCGAGGCACACCTCGAACCCATTGCCAGCCTTGACGACGGCGAGATCGTCGGCGTCGCCGTGTTATCTCCTGATCTGCGCATCACTGTCACGAGACAGGGGTTCACGCTGGACTCCGGACTCGGCGGGCTCGATCTGATCGAGTTGTCGACCGCGATTGACGGTGTGCTCGAAGTCCTGGCTCCTAGGGACGTGATCCTGGACAGCTTCACGGCCGCCGGTGTCTCCTCTCTCGACCACGACGACTACGAGGCTGAGCGGGCTTCGTTCGCCGCAAGATCGGCGCTCAGCGGAGCTACTGCGATCGCATCGGCAGGTCTTCTGCCGGTCGACGGCTCAAACCTAGTCGACCTCACCAGCACCGACCTGCGGGTGCAGGTCGAGTGGGGCGTCGTTCGCGACGATGAGCTCCTCGCTCGGTTGCGGCACCCGGAGCAGTCGCGTCTGAATGGGCACACACTGGATGCCGATGCCCTTCACCTGACGCCACCCCGGTGGACCGCGCCTCCGGTTGGCCTATACTCGAACATCTGGGTTCGCCGTAAAGCAACGGTGCACGTCGGCTCGGCCGGAGATGTGACGGCAATCGTCAACACGCTCCAGAACACCACGACGCAGATCGCCGAAGCCTTACTCAGCGACTACACATCGGGACAGAGCAAGGGGGATCGATGAGTTCAGTGGACGTGTCGCGGACGACGCCCGCGCGCCACGATCTGGATGGCGGTTGGCAGCTGACGTCCTCGTATCTGCTCCGAGCTCGGGAAGACTTCGGATCTACGGGGCCCACAGGCGAAGCCGAGGCACCTGTCGTGGGTTATGGCCAATATGAAGTGCCGAATCCAGACTTCGACTACGGCGTGGTACACACCCAGCGCCGGCGTTTCGGGAGCCGCCGGTCGTAGGCCGGGACAGTGCCGACCCCCATACCCGAGTGCATCGTCGTCTTCGACGTCAATGTGTGGCTTGATGCCGCGACACTGATCACTCAGCCCTTCAGTTGGGATGAGTTTGACGCCATCGCACGCAGCGTCAATAGTCTGCCCGCACCCCACCCCGATGTCAGATACGACTGCCTACGTGCAATCGCAATGAGCCGCACAGGATTCTACGATTCGGCGAATCAGCGACTCGAAGTGTGGACCAGCGCCCACATCGACCGACTCGTCATCTCGAAAGCCCTCGAAGTAGTCCGTGACCGCGCAGGACGCCGCTGGACACAGGCCACTGCGGAAGGACTTGTCGAAGACTTCCTGTATCAGGTTCTGGACGACACTGGCGGCGGCACTGTCGGTGACATCGTCGTCCCGATGGGCAACCCTCCACTTGATCACGAAGACGGTTGCGTGTACCGAACCGCGATGGACGCCGGCGACGACCACATGTCACGCAAGGTGATCGTGACAAGGGACAGGTCGTTCCGCCAAAGCGCACCATCGATCGGCACGTTCGTGGACGTAGTGACACCCGCCGAGTACGTCAGCGAGCTGAGGAAAGCGCGGCGACCGACCTTTCCGCGACCTCCATTTCGTCCGAGTGAACCTTGACGGCCACAGACGGATGTCTACTACGGTGCGATCAGTGGAAGGTGCGTAGCCGGAGGCTGTTGGCGACCACGAAGACGCTGGAGAAGGCCATGGCGGCGCCGGCGAGCATGGGGTTGAGCATGCCGAGGGCGGCGACGGGGATGGCTGCCACGTTGTAGGCGAAGGCCCAGAACAGGTTGCTCTTGATGGTGCGAAGGGTCTTGCGGGACAACCGGATCGCGTCGGCGGCGCTGCGGAGGTCGCCGCGGACCAGGGTGATGTCGGAGGCGGCGATCGCCACGTCGGTGCCGGTGCCCATCGCGAGGCCGAGGTCGGCCTGGGCCAGGGCGGGGGCGTCGTTGACGCCGTCGCCGACCATCGCGACCGTCTTGCCCTCGGCCTGCAGGGCGGCGATCACCTTGGCCTTGTCGGCGGGCAATACCTCGGCATGCACGTGTTCGATGCCGACTTCGGTGGCGATCTGCCGGGCGACGGCCTTGTTGTCGCCGGTCAACAGGACCGGGGTCAGGCCGAGTTCGGTGAACCGGGTGATCGCCTGTGCGCTGGTCGGTTTGACGGTGTCGGCGACCACCAGGATCCCGCGGGCCGCACCGTCCCAGCCGACGGCGACGACGGTCTTGCCACCGTGCTCGGCGGCCACCTTGGCGGCGGCGACCTCATCGCTCAGCACCTGTGACCGGTCGGCCAGTAACGCCTCCCGGCCGACGATCACCGACTTGCCGTCGACGACGCCCTGCACACCCCGGCCCGCAAGGTTGGCGAATCCCACGACGACCGGTAGGTCACCGGCCTCGGTGCGGGCACCCGCGGCGATGGCGGCGGCGATCGGATGTTCGGAGGCGTTCTCCAAAGCACCGGCCAGCCGCAGCAGTTCGGCGCGCCCGACTCCCGGCTCGCATACGACGTCGACCAGGGTCATGGCACCGGTGGTGACGGTGCCCGTCTTGTCGAGGACGATGGTGTCGACCTGCCTTGTCGATTCCAGCACCTCCGGCCCCTTGATCAGGATGCCGAGTTGGGCGCCGCGGCCGGTCCCCACCAGCAGCGCCGTGGGGGTGGCCAGGCCCAGTGCGCACGGGCACGCGATCACCAGCACCGACACCGCCGCCGTGAACGCTGCCGTCACCCCGAAACCCGCGCCCAGCCACGCACCGAGGGTGCCGACCGCGATCGCGATGACGATGGGCACGAACACACCGGAGATGCGGTCGGCCAGCCGCTGCACGGGCGCCTTGCCGGTCTGCGCGTCCTCCACCAGCTTCGCCATCTGCGCGAGCTGGGTGTCGGCGCCGACGCGAGTGGCCCGGACCACCAGCCGCCCACCGGCATTGACCGTCGCACCGACCACCCGATCGCCGGGGCCGGCCTCCACCGGCACCGACTCGCCGGTCAGCATCGACATGTCCAGGGCCGACTCACCGGAAACGACGACACCGTCGGTGGCCACCTTCTCCCCCGGCCGCACCACGAACTCATCGCCGACGGACAGCTCATCGACACCGATCTTCACCTCAATGCCGCCGCGCAGCACCGCCACGTCCTTGGCTCCGAGTTCGAGCAGTGCGCGCAGCGCCGCACCGGCCTGCCGTTTGGACCGCTTCTCGAAATAGCGGCCGGCGAGGATGAACATCGTCACCCCGGCGGCGGCCTCCAGATAGATGTTGGAAGCGCCGTCGGACGGCTGCAGCGAGAACTCGAAACCGTGCGTCATCCCCGGTTCGCCGGCATCGCCGAAGAACAGCGCGTACAATGACCAGCCGAACGCGGCCAGCGTGCCCAGCGAGATGAGGGTGTCCATGGTGGCGGCGCCGTGCCGCAGGTTGATCGCCGCGGCCCGATGGAACGGCCACGCACCCCAGACCACCACCGGTGCGGCCAGCGTCAGCGATGCCCACTGCCAGTTGGTGAACTGCCACGCCGGGACCATCGCCATCGCGATCACCGGCACGGTCAGCACGACCGCGCCGATCAGCCTGTGCCGCAACGACTCCAGCTCACGGTCCGCCGGATCACCGGAATCGGAGCCGGACGACACCGGCGCGGGCAGTGTCGCGCCGTAACCCGCGTCCTCGACGGTGCCGATCAGCACCTCCGGGTCGAGTTCGACGGGCGCGATCACCTTCGCCTTCTCCGTCGCATAGTTGACGGAGGCCTGCACACCGTCGAGCTTGTTGAGTTTGCGTTCGATTCGGTTGGCGCATGAGGCACAGGTCATCCCGGTGATGTCGAGTTCATAACTCGACCCGACCTCCGTGGTAGTGGCACTCATCGTGAGACTCTTTCTCTACGAATCGAACTCAGTGTCCGGCACGGTGGGGTGTACCGGAGTCGACGGGCAATCGTCACCGGACCCGTGACCGGCCGCGCCCCCGTGGGAATCGTGCGCACGTTGGTTCCACGAGTGGACAACACTGTCGGGAACGGCAACCGCCGCAACGCCGTAGGCGACCGCGAACACCGCGACGAGCGCGACGGCAAACAGGGCGAGCCGCCGTCCGGTGCTCATCGGATACGCACCGCCGAATACCCCGCCTCATCAACCGCAGCCAGGACCGCGTCGTCATCGATGGCCGCGTCGCCGGTGACGACGAGTCGGCCGGTCTGCGCGCTGACTTCGACGGCGCCGACGCCGGCGACCTCACCGACTTCTTCGCGCACGGACATCTCACAGTGCCCACAGGTCATGCCGGTCACCTTGTACTCGGCCGTGGTCGCGCCGCTCATCGCCATCTCCTCGTCTGCTGTCTCAGACCATCCACGATATACCCCCCTAGGGTATGGGAACAAGGTGCGGGCCGGCGACATTCCCCTAATTCCGGGGGCTACGATGGCTGTCTGCCGGCACGCCCGTAGCCCAGATCACAGAAGGCCCGAAGCGAGGACCCCACCATGACCGACGCACCGCCGGACACCGGCGCCGATCACGCGCCGGAGGCATGTCACTCCAGTACCTGCCATTCGGGCGCCGCACACGGCTACATCGCCGACAAAGCCCGCTACCTCGCCCGCCTCAAACGCATCGAGGGACAGGCCCGCGGCATCCATCGCATGGTCGACGAGGACGTCTACTGCATCGACATCCTCACCCAGATCTCCGCACTGACCAGCGCACTGGAAGGTGTGGCGCTGGCCCTTCTCGACGACCACCTGCGGCACTGCGTGGTCAGCGCGGCCGCACGGGGTGGCCCCGAAGCCGAGGAGAAGCTGCGCGAGGCATCCGCGGCGATCGCCCGGCTCGTCAAATCCTGACCCGGATCCCGCCCGGGCCGATGCGGGGGCAAACGCACAGTAGACTGATCCATCGCGACCGATAAGCAACGCGAAGGTTCTCGTGCAATCCACCCCCCAGACCCAGCCCACCCCCTCCGGACCGGAACCCGCCCGGGACGCCGGGCCGGACGACCGTTCCGAGAAGGGAACCGGTGTCGGCGCCAAGGTCCGCGCCGGGCGCGCCTACACCGCCGACCTGGTCCGGGTCGCGCTGTTCACCGGCGTGGTGATCGCGCACAGCGTCAACGCCATCAACTACGGGCCCCCGGTGACCCGGGCCTCACATCTGGCCGGCACCCTGCTGCATCTGACCCGCTACGGATTCGTGGTGGTGACGCTGTTCGTGCTGGTGCTGAGTATGCGCGGCAAGACGATGACCGCCACCGAGTTCTGGCGGCGCCGGTTCGGGCTGGTCCTGTGGCCGTATCTGCTGTGGACGATCATCTACTCGATCACCGATCACCTGCTCATCCCCGGCAACCCGTTCCCGCACACCCGCACCTGGTTCTCGGACCTGGGTATGGATCTGATCGGCGGTACCGGCAAGTACCAGCTGTACTTCCTGCTGATCTCGATGCAGATCTATCTACTCTTCCCGCTGATCACCAAGATCGTCGAACGCTACGCGGACCATCCCTGGCGGGTGATCGCCGTCGGGGCGGTGATCCAGGTCGGCATGTTCTCGGCA
Source organism: uncultured Gordonia sp. (assembly GCF_937858515.1). Classification (NCBI taxonomy): domain Bacteria; kingdom Bacillati; phylum Actinomycetota; class Actinomycetes; order Mycobacteriales; family Gordoniaceae; genus Gordonia; species uncultured Gordonia sp. Next base: position 78,220 of record NZ_CALLZT010000209.1, read on the forward strand.
TACCAGTACACACCGCGGCCGCTTCCCGTCTTCTGGTCGAACATCCTGCAGCACCTGTGGAAGACCGCGCCGATGTACGCACTGTTCATCGTGATCGGGGCCGTCGCCGCCTACCATCACGAAGCCGTAGAACGGTGGCTGCGCACACACGCGGGGATAGTCGTGGCCTGCGCGCTGGGCTCGGCGGCCCTCAGTGTCACCGCCTATTGGCGGGCGACGACACCCGACGAGGTGCCGTGGCTTGCGAACTCCCCGTGGAACCCGGTGAACCTGCCGTGGCTGGTCTGCGGTTTCGGCCTGCTCTGGCTCGGTGCCACGGTGTGGGACGACCGGCGCAGGGCCGGCCGACGCAGCGCGACGCGGCTGGTGTCCTGGGCGACGATGCGCGCGTTCGGGGTATTCGCCGTACACCCGCTCATCCTCGACATCCTCGGCCGCACCGGGTTCCTCCGCGGCCTGTTCGAGTGGTTTCCCGGGTCACCGGTGACTCGCGCGATCGTGTTGATCGTCACTGTCTTGACGTTGTCACTGCTGCTCGTCGACGTCCTGCTGCGCACGCCCGTGAGCAGGCATCTCGTGGCCAGGCCCCGGATTCCGCTGCCCGGGGAGCGCCGGCTGCGCGAGGCCCGCGCGCGCAGACGGACCCGCGTCACGCCCGATCATTGAATCCAGCGGTCCGGCGTCGGCTGGTATAACCGATGAGGTGACCGACGACGATCAGCTCCGCCGGCGCGCACGCTCACCACATCCCACGACGCGCGCCGCCGTCGGAACCGCGCTTGCAGCGACCGTCGGTGCCGTCGCCATGTGCCTCGGTGCGCCGCATTCGGACGCCGTTCCCCGGCCGACACCGACCCCGTCAGCACCCGCCCCGACCGTACCTGCCGAGCCCGCGCCGGAAACCGGAATGCAGCCGCCGTCTACCGATCCCCAGTTCGCCGGACGGGTTTCGCTGATGACCCAGTCCAGGGTGGGCGTATTGCAGGCCTCGACGATCGTGGCGAGATTGCTCGGCATTCCTACCGGTGCGAACGTTCCGACACCCGAGCAGGACTCCGATCCGGGGCGCCCGCCGACCACGAATGCCGAGGGCGTCGTGATGACGATGTCCAAGTACCGCGGCTGGAACGTATGGCAGATGGCACCGCAGGATGGGCCTGCGTCCGCACCCCCGATCGCCACTCGCCCCACGAGGAAGACGATCATCGCCGTACATGGCGGGGCGTATGTGGAGCCGCCTACGCCGGCGCACTGGGCCTACTACGCGTCGCTGGTCCGGGAAACCGGTGCCACCGTCGAGATCCCGCTGTATCCCGGGGCACTGATCGCCCACGCCGCCGGTGTGATACCGAACATGGCGGACTATTTCTCCGCACAGATCCGCGAACATGGCGCCGAGAACGTGAGCGTGCTCGGCGACTCGGCCGGCGCGGCTATCACGCTCGCGGCAACCCAGGAGCTCGTGCGACGTGGGCAACCCGTTCCCGCGTCGTTGGTGCTGGTCTCGCCATGGCTGGATGCCACGATGACCGACACCGCTCCCGCGCCGTATTTCGACCCGTTCCTCAATGTCGACACCCTGCGCACGACGGGCAAGATGTGGGCGGGCAACCTCAGCACCCGCGATCCACGGGTCAGTCCACTGTTCGGCAGCCTCGCGGGCCTACCGCCGACATACGTGTACAGCGGATCGGTCGACCTGCTCTACAAGGACGCTTTCGCGCTGTCGAGGAAGGCCGCCCAGACCCCGGGTGCCCGTATCTGGTTCGATATGCGGTGGGGTGGCACTCACAACTGGGCGATCAATCCGATGCTGGCCGAGGGCACGACCATGGCACCGATGATCAGCCGACAGCTCCTCGGATGATCGGCTGCGTGAGGCTCTGCGAACGCAGACCGATCCGCGACACGCTCGACAATAGACCGAACGGTCTAACATCGCCTTGTATAACCATTAGCGTGACCAACGAACAGCTCTGCCGCAGCGGACCGCTGCCCGGCCGGACCGTGTCACTCGTGCGCCGCTACGCCGGTACCGCGGTCGGCGTTGTCACCAAGCGCCCCGGTGCAGCACATTCGGACGCGGCGTCCCGGCCGATTCCGGCACCCGAAACCGGAATGCGGCCGCCGTCGGACAATCCAGGGTTCGCCGGACGGGTTTCACTGCTCACCCTGTACCGAGTGAGCACGATGCAGATCATCTCGCTGCTGACGCAGCGGCGACGCGGCAGCGGCGACGCCGACGATACGGCCATCGAACAGCAAGACCCCGGACACCCGGCGAGCACGCAGGTCGACGGCATCGTTATGACGATGAGCGTGTACCGCGGCTGGAATGTGTGGCAGCTGGCACCGGATGTGGGGTCTACCTCCGAGTCCCCGGTCGCCTCCCGCACCACGAACAAGATCGTCATCGCCGTGCACGGCGGCTGTTATCTGCTGCCACCGGTGCCGGAGTACTGGACTTACTACTCTTCCCTGGCCCGTGAGACCGGCGCGACGATCGTCATCCCGCTGTATCCCGGAGTGCCACTCGGTCATGCCGCCGGTGTGGTGCCGAACATGGCCGACTACTTCTCGGAGCAGATCCGGGAACATGGGGCAGAGAACGTGAGTGTGCTCGGCGACTCCGCCGGCGCGGGGCTCACTCTCGCGGCAACACAGGGGCTCGTGAAGCGCGGGGCACCCGTTCCCGCATCGTTGGTGCTGGTATCGCCATGGCTGGATGTCACCATGACCGACGCCGCCCCTCATGTCGACCCGATCCTCGATGTCAGCCTCTTGCGGATCACGGGACGGATGTGGGCGGGCGATCTCGACACCCGTGACCCTCAGGCCAGCCCGCTGTTCGGCAGCCTCGAGGGCCTGCCACCGATCTACGTGTACAGCGGGTCGGCCGACCTTCTCTATCACGATGCTTTCGCGCTGTCGCGCAAAGCCGCACAGACGCCCGGTGCGCGCATCTGGTTCGACATGCGCTGGGGCGGTACGCACAATTGGGCGATGAATGCGAGCCTGGCCGAATGCGCGACGATAACGCCGAGGATCCGTCGCCAGCTGCTGAACACGGCGTCGTGATCCTCGTGCAGGAGGATCCGCGCCCTGTGAATATGCGCGGCTACGCTGCGTCGGAGCCGGTAACACCCTTGAGCAGCTCGGCTTCGGTGTGCTTGATGACGCCGGAGATGGCGGGTTCGATGACCGCACCGAGTGCCCGGCCGGCCAGCCCGCCCGGCAGTTGGTAGTCGAACACCACAGAAAGTTCGGTGCCGGCATCGGCGTCCGCGAAACTCCAGCTCATCGACACACTGAAACCGTCGATCGACTCGAGCGTGATCTGCTCGTTCTCCACCCATTCGGTGCACTTGATCTTGGTGTGCAGCGTTTTGGGGCCCAGCTTCATCGAGGCGTCGAACGTCGACCCAACGCCTGAGGTCTGCTCGGTCAGCGGGTCGAATTTGTTCAACCCGAACATCCAGTCGGGTACCGACCGGTAGTCGTTGACGTAGGCGAATACACGTTCCCGCGCGAACGGTAACTGCGCCTGATGGTGTACCTGCGTCATTGTGGGCTCCTTCAGCGGCCAGGGCAAGCAAGCGCTTGTGATGGTAGCCGAGGCAGTGACGGCATCCGGACACCACCCTCTTTACCAACCTGAATCAGGCATCTGATACGCCACACGGGACATCGGGGTCCGATACGTGTTTTCACCAGCGTCACACTCGGGAAATGCCCTGGGTACGTCACGGCCATAGCGTCGGTAGCCGGATCACCCACCGCACCACAGGAGCTCGGAATGAGTGGCAGCACCTCTCGTCGTCAGGCCATCGAGGCCATCACCAACTACTCGGTCCCGGCGCCGGGATTCACCGAACCACTCGCCGACACCTTCGGCCGCAACGTCTTCTCCCTCCCCGTGATGAAGGCCCGACTGCCCAAGAACGTGTACAAGGCCGTCGCCGCCACCATCGACAAAGGCGAGCCGCTCGACCCCACGCTCGCCGACTTCGTCGCATCGGCGATGAAGGACTGGGCGATCGAGAAGGGCGCCTCGCACTACGCGCACGTCTTCTATCCGCTGACCGGATTCACCGCGGAAAAGCACGATTCCTTCCTCGAACCCGACGGTGCCGGCGCCTCACTCGCCGAATTCCAGGGCAAGACGCTGCTGCAGGGTGAGCCCGATGCGTCGAGCTTCCCCAACGGCGGCCTTCGCGGCACGTTCGAGGCGCGGGGCTACACCGGCTGGGATGTGACCAGCCCGGCCTACATTCTGGAGAACCCCAACGGCAATACCCTGTGCATCCCCACCATCTTCATCTCGTGGACCGGTGAGGCACTCGACAAGAAGACCCCGCTGCTGCGCAGCCAGCAGGCGATGAGCAAGCAGGCCATGCGACTGCTGAAGTTGTTCGGGCACAACGACATCGACACCGTCGTGTCGTACGCGGGCGCCGAGCAGGAGTACTTCCTGATCGACCGCCACTTCTACTACGCCCGGCCCGATCTCACCGTCGCCAACCGAACCCTGTTCGGCGCCAAGCCTTCCAAGGGCCAGGAGTTCGACGACCACTACTTCGGCGCCATTCCCGAGCGGGTGCTGGCATTCATGATCGAATTCGACCGCGAGCTGTTCAAGCAGGGCATCCCCGCCAAGACGAGGCACAACGAGGTCGCGCCCGGGCAGTTCGAGATCGCCCCGGTCTTCGAGAAATCCAACCTCGCCCACGACCATCAGCAGCTCATGATGACCACCATGAAGCGGGTCGCCGAACGCTACGGGATGGTCGCCCTCCTGCACGAGAAGCCGTTCGCCGGCGTCAACGGTTCGGGCAAACACGTCAACTTCTCGCTCGGCAACAACAATCAGGGAAATCTGCTCAATCCCGGCGACACCCCGCACAGCAACGCCCAATTCCTGGTGTTCTGCGCGGCCATCATCCGGGGCGTGCACAAATACGGCGGACTGCTGCGTGCCTCGATCGCCTCGGCCTCCAACGATCACCGGCTCGGCGCCAACGAGGCTCCGCCGGCCATCATCTCGATCTTCCTCGGTGATCAGCTGATGGACGTCTTCGATCAGATCGCCAAGGGCGGCGCCAAGGCCAGCAAGGAATCAGGACTGCTCGAACTGGGCGTCGACACGCTGCCACCGCTCAAGGCCGACGCCGGCGATCGCAACCGGACGAGCCCGTTCGCGTTCACCGGCAACCGATTCGAGTTCCGCGCCCCCGGATCCAATCAGTCGATCGCCGACCCGATGATCGCCATCAACGCGATGCTCGCCGAATCCGTCGACTACATCGCCGGTTTCCTCGAGCGTGAGATCGAGGCGGGCACCGAGTTCCACGACGCCGTCCAGAAGGTTCTCGAAGAGATCATCGTCGAACACGGCATGGTTATCTTCAACGGCGACGGCTATTCGCAGGAATGGCAGGACGAGGCCGCCGGTCGCGGTCTGCTGAATCTGCGCACCACGGTCGACGCGATCGCCCAGTACGACAAACCCGAGATCAAGGATCTGCTGTCGGATTACGGCATTCTCAGCAATCGCGAATTGCTGGCCCGCAAGGATGTCGTTCTCGAGCAGTACGCCCTGACCATTCTGGTGGAGGCCAAGGAAACCCTGGAGGTGGGCAAGACGATGATCCTGCCCGCCGCGATCCGCTATCTGGGCGAGCTGGCGGGTACCGCCGCCGCACTCGCCGCCGCCGGCATCACGACCGAGACCCCGACGCTGCTCACGCTCAACAAGTACGTCAAGGACTTCAACAGTGCCCTCGGATCGATCGAGGAGGCCGTCGACGGGTTCGGCGGCGAGGATGTCGAGGCCGAGGCGAAGTACGCCCTGGACACTCTGATCCCGTCGATGGCCGGCGTACGGGCCATCGCCGACAAACTCGAATCGATTGTGGCCGACGACATGTGGCCACTCCCGACCTACAACGAGATGCTCACGATCCTCTGATCGCGGACACTCCCCACGCAGACGGCGACCGCGCCCACCCCGGGGTGGCAGCGGTCGCCGTCGATGTATGGGCCTATTCGGCCGCTTCTTCCTTGATCTGTGCGATCGCCTTCTTGAATCCGCCCGAGGTGAGCGAGGAACCGGAGACCTTCTTGATGTCGTCGAGATCGTCGAGGTTCTTGCCGATGACAAGCTCATCGATGCCGCCGGCGAACTTCTCCTGGAAGGTCGCCGAGGTGCCATGAGTCTGGCTGCGGTCGAGTTCGAGGGCGGTGACCTTGTTGGACGCGAGCGTCACGGTCACACCGATGGACTGCTCTCCGCCCGGAGTGACGTATTTGCCGGTCGCCGAGTAGGTGCCGTCCTTGTAAGACCCGCCCGAGCCCGAGTCCGCGGTGGTGGAGTCCGTGGCAGTGGTGACCGCGGTGCTGCCTGCGGCCGCGGTGCTGTCCGAACTATCCGAGTCGTCGCCGCAGGCACCTACCGCCAGTCCGACGATCGCAACGGTCGCCGCCAACCCGGATACGCACAGCACGGCCCCGCGCTCAGCCATTTTCGATGAAGTCATGCCAACAGATTGTGCCGTGCCACCATGCCACCGCGCACGCCCACACCACCGATAGCCAGGAAATCCACAGAAAACGGACATACCCACCGGCTCAGCCCTGACCGGCGGCCTTCACCCGGGCCGCGATCGCGTTGACGAACACCGACTCGATATCGGCCGCGGTCTCGGCGATATAGCTGCTACCACCGGTCGCCTCGGAGATCTTGCTCAGCGCGTCGGCGTCGGCATCCCCGGAAATGCCGATGGTGAGCACCAGAACCGGTCGCGCCGGATCAGCGAGTTGCTCGAGGGTGGTGAGCAACTCGTCGAGCCCGATACTGTTCGCGTCCTCGTTGCGACCGTCGGTCATCACGATGACGCTGTTGGAGTACGTCGGGTCGTAACCCGCCTGGGCTTGCTTGTACGCCGCCAGAATGCTGTCGTACAGGCCCGTGCCGCCGCCGAGGTCGTCGGTCATGGCGCGGGTGATCTCCGCCGCGAAGTCGTCGCGATGGGTTCCCCGCGACGACGCGGCGTCGAGCCGGCGGACGGGGAGCAGTTCCTTCCAGTCCTGTCCCGCACCGCCCTTGTTGATCCCGAAGATCCACAGCCCGCCCTGCGTGTTGTTGGGGAACAGCCCGAGCCCCTGCGTCGCCGCCCCGATCAACAGTTTCGCCCGCGTCGAGTCGCCCGCCGGTGCGCGCATCGACCCGGACGTGTCGATCATGAAGATGGTGCGGATCGGGATACCGAGCACCTGCCATTGCCGCAGCGTCTTATCCACCAGCGCCGCATCGCCACCGTCGAGCACGGTCACCTTGGCGCCGAATCCGCTGCCGCCGGGATCACGGAAGGACGAGTTGTGCAACACCTTTCGTCCGTCAACCGAGGATGCCGCCGCCACCAGCTCCTTGCCGGCCGCGGCCGCGTCGTCCTTGCTGCCGCGGCCCGCGGTGTTGAGCAGCGGGTAGTCGAGCATCACCGTGCCGTCGGCAGGTATCGCCGACTTCAGCTTCGATTCGGGGTGACGCCGCTGGAACTGGGAGAACTGCTGTTCGGTGGTGATCACCGGGATACCCTCGACATTGGCCAGGTTCAGGCGCGTGGCCTCGCTGTCGTTGGCCGGGCGCGCGTTGTTCTGCTGGATCGCCAGAATCGACAGAGCCTGGGTCAGCTCGTCCTGCTTCGCGCGCCCCGCCTTCACTTCGGCCAATGCGGCGATGATCGGCGCGTCGCCGGTGGATGTCTCCATCGGACTGCCCATCCGCAGGTCGGGCAGCTTCATCACGTCGATCCACGTCTTGAGCGATCCCAGACCGGTACCCGCCACCACCGTCGGCGACGACGCCAGCGACTCGGTGACGTAGTCCGGCGACTTGCGCACCTGGGTGATGACCCGGCGCGCCTGGGTCTGCGAGTCGGCCACCCACAGCTCCGGTGATTTGTCGTCGCCGCTGGTCAGCCGACCGGGTACGTCGGCACCGGTGACCTCGTCGACGTCGTAGTCGAAGCAGCCGGTGTCGGCGGCGATCGCGGTCAGCGACCGCACCGTCGCGACGACCGTCGGGTCGGCGGCAACCCGCACCGACGTCCGGTCACCGCAGCCGTCGGCGTTGCCACGCCACAGGATCACCCCCGCGACGGCGACGATCACCAGTACCGCCGCCAGCACCACCTGCAGTATCCGGCGCCGCCGGCGCCTGCCGTCGCCCGCGAATCCGAACTCGTCATCGGAGAATCCCATGTCAGGCATCACCTTTCGATTCGGTCAGGATAGCCCGCGGTCAGCGGGCCACCGCCGCAATACGTGCTGCGATCGCCTCGTAGAACACGCCCTTGACGTCGGCGGCACTGCGCTCGATGTGGGTGGTCGCGCCGGTGGCGTCCGCGATCTGCTTGAGCGCGGACGTATCGGCGTCCTCGGAGATACCGATCGTGACCAGCAGCACCGGCCGGGCCGGGTCCTGGCGCTCGGTGAGTCGGGCCAGCAGTTGTTCGAGGCTGATGCTGTTCTCGTCCTCGTTGCGGCCGTCGGTCATCAGGATGACGCTGTTGGAGTAGCTCGGATCGTAGGAATCCTGCACCTTGATGTAGGCGGCCAGCGCGGTGTCGTAGAGGCCGGTGCCGCCGCCCAGCCTGTTGGTCAGCGCATCGGTGGCCGTGGCCACCAGCTTCTCGCGATGGCCCGGGGTGTCCAGGCGTTTGATGGGCGCCAGCTCATCCCAGTCGACACCGGGCCCGCCCTTGTCGATACCGAACAGCCACGTGCCGAGTTCGGCGTTGTTGGGGAACAGGCGCAGACCTTCGAGGGCGGCGTCGATGAGCACGTTCGCGCGGGTCGAATCCCCGATGGTCGCCTGCATCGATCCGGAGCCGTCGAGCACGACGAGCGAACGCATCGGGGTCGCCAGCACCTGCCACTGACGCAGGGCCTTGTCCACCCCCTTCGGATCGGTGATCTTCAGCTGGGCGACCTTGTCACCGATACCGGAGCCGTCGGGAGCGCGGAAGCCGGCGCCGTCGAGCACGTCGCGGCCCTGCTCCGAGGCCACGGCCTCGGCCAGCACCTTGCCCGCCTGCTCCGCATCGCCGCGGCGGGTCTGCCCCGCGCTGTTGACCACCGGGTACTCGAGCATCACGGTGCCGTCGGCGGGTGTCTTGGCCGTGAGTTGCGATCCGCTGTTGCCGCGCAAGAACTTCAGGTACTGCTGTTCGGTGGTCACCGCGAGCACGTTGGAGGTGTTGGCCAGGGCGAGGCGTTGCTGGTCGGTCTCGTCGGATTTGCGCACGTTGTTCTGCGCGAGCGCCATCGCACTCATCGCCTCGGTCAGCTTCTCGGGAGCGATCTTGCCCTTCTGCGCTCCCGCCACCGCGCCGATGATCGGTGCGTTGCCGGTGGCCGAGTCAACGGGACTGCTCATACGCAAGTCAGGCAGGGTGATCACGTCGACCCAGCTGTCGTAGTCCTCGACGGTACGGCCGACGATCACCGCGGGCGTGGCCGCGACGGACGGGGACACCACGGCGAGGGTTCGGCGGACCTGGGTACCGACCCGGCTCGTCTGATACGAGGAGTCGGCGACCCACAGGTCCGGAGACTTGTCGCCGCCGGTGAGCCGGGCGGGGATGTCCTTGCCCGAGACCGATTCGACCGCGAAGGTGTAGCAGGAGTCGTCGCCGGCCTTCTTCGCTATCTCGGCCATCGCCTCGGCTATCGCCGGGTCGGCGGCGACGGTCACCGTGCCGTCGCCACACGAGTCGGCCGCCGATCGCCACACGAGGAGAGCACCGACCAGCATCGCCACCAGCACGACAGCGAGCACGCCCCAGGTCCGGCGGCGGCGACGGGGGTCGCGGTTGGCCCCGAAACCGAAACCGTCATGACCCACGCCGTCATCACCCGGACCGCTGCCACCCAAGCCGTCATGGCGGCGCCCCGCTCGGGCGGCCGGCAGCCTGCCGGTGCCGCTCTCGTCGTCGCTATGTCGTCCCATCGTGTTCTGCTCACCCCCCTTGCAGACCGATCAGTCCGGTCTGCGGCCCGCGCCGACGATCCCCCGTATCGTCGTGACGTCTGCACCCTTGTCGCGATGCGATTATGGCGCCCCAGCCGCCGATCGGTCGTTACTTTGCAGTAAAAACTTTCTGAAACTTCTGAAGGGACGCCGACAGGTCCCCCTCGACCGCCTTGGCCGCCGCCTTACCGGCCGGGCCGATCAGCGCAAGACCACCCAGATCGATGCCGAGCGTCATCGTCGAACCCTCGCCCGACGGCGTGATCGCGACGTCGAGCTTGGCCTTGATACCTCCCTTGCCACTGCCGGAAAGCCGGATCTCGGCGGGCGGGCGGTACCGGTCGATGACCCAGTCGAACTTGACCCGGGCACCCTTGACCGACACGACCGACGTCACCTTGGCCTTCTCACTCAGTACCTCGGGGACGTCGCCTCGCCAGCCGTCGTGCAGCAGGAGCCACTCGTCGAAGCGGGACAGATCGGAGGCTGCCGCCCATGCCTCGTCAACCGACAACTCCAGACCGATCGAACTACTCGCCTTTGCCATGACTGAGCAGCCTAGCGCCCGGCTCACCCGATGTTCACGACCGGGCGGTGAATACGTTGAATACGTTGTGGCCGGAGCGACAACCGCTCCGGCCACAATGAAGAATCCGACGAGTCCGACGACTCTATTCGGGCTTGGACTCCTTGGCGGGAGCGCCCGCGGCCTTGCGGACCGCTTCCTGCGCCTTGTCGACCTGACCTGCGTACTTACCCTTGGTGGCCTTGTCGATGGCGTCGCCGCCCTTCTCGATCAGGTCCGGGTTCTTCTCGATCGCCTGCTTGGCCTTGTTCACGATGCCGCCGAGATCCATCGTCTGCTCCTGTCGTGGTCATTCGGCGTTCTGACGCCGAAAGTTGTGATACTGCACCAGCCTAGTCGCCGGTCGGCAGTTGTCCGGGCGCTGCCCTGGCAGCGAGCACCCGCGCCACGACCTCCACGCACACGATGCCGACCGCGGCCGAGATCGCGCCCACCATCAACTTCTGCGTGTCGGAGACGTCGAGCAGGAACATGTCCTGCGACCACGGGACCAGGAAGATCAGCACATAGGCACCCGCCGACACCGACAGCAGCACGATCTTCCACCAGTTGTACGGCCGGGCGACCACCACCAGCACGTACCAGGCGACCGCGATCAGTGTCAGCAGGGTGGCCGTGGCCGCCTGCGTCTGATCGGGTGTCAGGTCGACCGAATCCTCGGCACCGAGCTGCGGTCCGGTGCCACCCGGGTTGACGATCACGAACGTCACGAACGTGCACAGGCCGACGATGATGCCGTTGGGCACCGCCTGACTGAGCACCCGGCGCACGAATCCCGTGCGGGCGCGCTCGTTGTTGGGTGCCAGCGACAGGATGAACGCGGGCACACCGATCGTGAACCAGTTGGAGATGGTCATGTGGATCGGTTGGAACGGGTAACTGATCGAGTCGATGTCGAACAACCAGCCGATGACGCCGCCGATACCGATGAACAGCGCCAGCAGCACCGCGTACACCGTCTTGGTGAGGAACAGGTTGGAGACCCGCTCGATGTTGCCGATCACCCGCCGGCCCTCACCCACGACGTAGGGCAGGGTGGCGAACTTGTTGTCCAGCAACACGATCTGTGCCACCGACCGCGACGCCGAGCTGCCCGAACCCATCGCCACACCGATGTCGGCGTCCTTGAGTGCCAGCACGTCGTTGACGCCGTCGCCGGTCATCGCGACGGTGTCGCCGCGGCTCTGCAGCGCCTTGACCATCGCCCGTTTCTGGTCCGGACGCACCCGGCCGAAGGTGACGCCGTCCTCCACGATCCCGGCGAGCTCGTCCGGATCGTCGGGCAGGGTGCGGGCATCGACCGAGGTGTCGACGGAACCGAGCCCGAGCGATGCCGCGACCGCACCCACCGAGCGGGCGTTGTCGCCGGAGATCACCTTCACCGAAACCTTCTGGTCGGCAAAGTATTCGAGGGTTTCCCGGGCATCGGGGCGCACCCGCTGCTCGAGGACGATCAGCGCCCGCGGGGTGAGGGTGCCCGGCACGGTCGAGTCGCCGCCCGCCGGGACCGCGGTGTCCACCGGAACGTCGGTGGTACCCAGCAGCAGCACCCGCAGTCCGGTCTCGCCGATCTCGGTTGCGGTACGCGCGATGTCGGTGTCCGGGTCGAGCAGCACATCCGGCGCGCCGAGCAGCCAGTTGCCCTGCGCCGCACCGGAGGCATCGGCGAACGACATGCCGCTCCACTTCTTGGCGGAGGTGAACGGCGCTATCGCCGTCGTCGACCAGTCCGGGGCGTCCGGATAGGCCTCCCCGATCGCGACGACGCTGGCGTTGGGTCGCGGATCGTGTGCGGCGAGCGCTGCGAGAACATCGGCGAAATCGCCGCCGCTGTCATCGACGACGCGGACCTCACCCAGGCGCATCCCGTTCTCGGTGAGGGTGCCGGTCTTGTCGGCACACACCACGTTGACCCGGGCCAGCCCCTCGATCGCGGGCAGCTCGTTGACCAGGCACTTGCGGGCACCCAACCGCACCACGCCCACCGCGAACGCGATGGTGGTCATCAGCACGAGGCCCTCGGGCACCATCGGCACCAGGGCCGCGACCATGCCGAGCAGGGCGCGTTTGAGGCCGTTGTCGCTGAAGAACAGCTGGTTGACGATGGTGAGCACACCGGCCGGGATCAGCAGCCAGGTGATCACCTTGAGGATCTTGTCGATACCGCCGCGCAACTCCGAGGACACCAGCGTGAACTTGGATGCCTCGGCGGCCAGCTGTGCGGCGTAGGCGTCGGCGCCCACCTTCGTGGCCCGGTACGCCCCGGACCCGGCGACCACGAAACTGCCTGACAGGATCTTGTCGCCCGGCTTCTTGTGGATCGGATCGGCCTCACCGGTCAGCAGCGATTCGTCGACGTCCAGCGCCGCGGCGGTCACCACCTCGCCGTCGACGACGACCTGATCGCCCGAACCGATCTCGATGATGTCGTCGAGCACCACCTCGTCGGGGTCGATCTCGGCGGCGACCCCGGACCGGCGCACGACCGGCCGGGTCTGCCCGACGATGGCGAGCGCGTCGAGGGTCTTCTTGGCGCGGATCTCCTGGAAGATGCCGATGCCGCTGTTGGCCACCAGGATCAGCGCGAACAGGCCGTTCTTGAACGACCCGGTGATCGCGACGATCACGAACAGGATGCCGAGGATCGCGTTGATCCGGGTGAACACATTGGCGCGGACGATCTCGGCGACGGTGCGCCCGGATTTGTCGGGCAGCGCGTTGACCTGCCCCGCGGCGACCCGCTCGGCCACCTCATCGGCCGACAGCCCGGGGAACGCCCCTGCCTGTGAAACCGTATGCTGCGTCATCGATACCTCACCCCTGCTCGTGCCTGCATCTGCTCGTGCCGCGGCGATCGCTCACGCCGATCGTTCCCACCACGCGGGATCGGTCAGTCCGTCGCCGGTCCTGCCGACCAGATCGATCCGGCCGCCCGGCGGCGGGATCAGCACCGTCGCGGTGTTGTCCCGCGCCGACTCCAGTACCCGCCGCACCGGATCGGCCCAGGTGTGCCGGGCCAGATTGAAGGTGCCCCAGTGAATCGGCATCATCACCGCGTCACCCACCGACGATCCGGACAGCATCCGGTGCACCGCGATCGCCTCCTCCGGATTGAGGTGGATGTCGGGCCACAACGGATCGTAGGCACCGATGGCAATGAGTGTCAGGTCGAACGGCCCCGACGACGCGCCGGTGTCGGCGAAGCGTTCGGTGAATCCGGTGTCACCGGAGAAGAAGAAGCTGTGCGATGGGCCGCGGACCGCCCAGCTCGCCCACTGGGTGAGGTTGCGATCGAGGAACCGGCCCGAGAAGTGCCGGGCCGGACAGCACGTGAAGGTCAGCGATCCCCCTCGCGCCGTCGTCGAAGTCACCGCCTGCCCCCAGTCGGCCTGCCGGATGCGGTCGGCCGCGATCCCCCACGCGAGCAGGTGGGCGCCGACTCCGACGGGTGCCACGAACGTCACCTCGGGCCGGGCCGCGGCGATCGCGGTGATGGTCTCGTAGTCGAGGTGGTCGTAGTGATCATGACTGATCAGGACGATGTCGACTGCCGGCAACGTGGCCACCGACGCCGGGGCCGGGTGCAGCCGTGCCGGTCCGACCAACTCGCTCGGCGAGCATCGCTTGCTCAGCACCGGGTCGGTCAGGATCCGCACGCCGTCGAGTTCGACGAGCACGGTCGCATGGCCGAGCCAGGTGGCGGCCAGGTCGGCGCGGTCGTCGTCGAATCCCGGTGCGGTGAACGCCGGGGTGAGCACGCGGACCGGGCGCACGGGTTTGCCCGGGCGGCGCAACATCTCCCGCAGCACCGAACCGTCGGTCTCGACCGGCGGGCTCGGCTGCTCCGCGTTGGCGAAACGTCCGTGGCGCAGGTGTGGCGATCCCTCGACGTGCGGGCGGATCTGCTCGCGTCCGGCACCGAGCGCCCGGAGCACCGGGACACCGGCGCCGGCCAGTCTCGTTGCGGCGCCGTCAGCGGCGTCGCGGGTCGCCGACGCGGCACGCCGAGCCACCGCCGACGCGGCGTTCGGTGCAGGGCTCGCTTTCATCCCGCCAACATTAGCGCCGCGGACCGGCGCTCCCCTGTTTCGACCCGTGGATGAACCGGCCGCTCTGCCTGGTCCGGGGCCCGCTGGTAGGCTCACTCAGGCTGTAAGCATGCCCCTGTTCCCGTGAGCGAACACCGCGCCGAGAGTGAACCCATGCCCCGAATGCCCGTAGAGGACCGCCGGAAGGCGCTGGTCGAAGCGGCATTCGATGTAATCGCCGAACACGGCGTGGAGAACGCCACCACCCGTACCATCTGTTCGCACGCCGGGATGCCGCTGGCCAGTTTCCACTACGCCTTCGACAGCCGTGACGACCTGCTCCGGCGCGTGATGCTCACCATCGCGCCGATGGCGATCGACAGTTGGGTCGCCACGATGGTTCCCCCCGCCGACGCCCCGGTCCTGGGCCGGGCGGGCCTCGATGACCACCTTCGGGCCAATTTGGGTATGTTCCGTTCCGTACTCGAATCCGGTCCTGGCCGGATGCGCGCCTGCGTGTCGCTGGCGTTGTACGCACAGAGCCATCCGCCGCTGGCGGCTGCGGCAAAGGAGATGTTCGAGCACTTGTACACCATCGCCGAGCGGTCGCTCATCGAGGCCGCGGACAACATGGGCGTCCATTGGCTGTCCTCGCCCCGTCAACTGGCGCAGTTCCTCGTGGGCACCACCTGTGCCGCCACGCTCGTCTACCTGGCCACCGCCGACACCGCCGCCGTCGACAACATCGTCGACGGTTCGCTCGAGATGCTGATGTCCCATGTGGCCGACAACTGACACGACGACCGCGTGGTGGCGCTCCGACTCCGACAGATACTGGCAGAGCATCGACGCCGCGGTGCGCGAGGAGGGCTGCGACAGTCCCGTCGCAGTGCTCGACCTGACCGCGTTCGAGCACAACGTCGCCGACCTGCGCCGCCGGGCCGGCGGTGTCCCGATCCGGGTCGCGTCCAAATCGATCCGGGTGCGAACGGTGATCTCGGAGATCCTCGCGCGTGACGGCTTCGCCGGGGTGCTGGCCTACGACGTGGCCGAGGCGATCTGGCTGGCGACCGAATCCGGCATCACCGACGTGCTGCTCGGCTATCCGTCGGTGCGTCCGCACGCGCTGCGCTCCCTCATCGCCGACGACGTGGCCCGCTCCCGAGTCACCTTGCTCGTAGACTCCACCGATCACCTCGATGTGGTCGACGCTCTGGTGGCACCCGCCGGGCGTGGCGACGTACGGGTGGCGATCGACCTCGACGCGTCGCTGCGGTTGGGCGGTGGCCGGGTGCACCTGGGCGTGCGCCGCTCCCCCGTGCACAGTCCCGCGCAGGCCCGGTCTCTCGCCGAAAGCATCGAGCGGCGCGCCGGTTTCACCCTCGTCGGGGTGATGTCGTACGAGGCGCAGGTGGCGGGAATGGGCAACGGCGCGGCCGGCAAACCGCTCACCAACGCGGCGGTGCGGCTGTTGCAGCAGCGGTCGATGGCCGAACTCGTCGAGCGACGCGTCGCGGCGATCGGGGCGATCAGCGAGGTCCGCGAACTCGAGTTCGTCAACGGCGGCGGCACCGGCTCCCTTGAGGTGACCGCCACCGACCCGTCGGTGACCGACATCGCCGCGGGTAGTGGGTTTTTCGGTGGTCACCTGTTCGATTCGTACGCCCATTTCCGGCCCGCTCCCGCTGTCGGTTTCGGGCTCGACGTGGTGCGTCTGCCCGCACCCGGCATCGCCACCTGCGCGGGCGGCGGCTGGATCGCCTCGGGCCCACCCGGCGCCGACCGGCTGCCGCTTCCGGTGTGGCCGGCCGGGTTGCGGTATGTCGGAACCGAGGCCGCCGGTGAGGTGCAGACACCGCTGCGCAATGCCGACGGACTGGCCGTCGGTGATCGGGTGTGGTTCCGGCACACCAAATCCGGTGAGATCTGTGAACGAGTCGGCGAGTTGGTGCTCGTCGCCCGAGACGCGAGCGGCTGCGCCCGCGTCGTCGACAGACTGCCCACCTACCGTGGTGAAGGGAAGTGTTTTCTGTGAGCAAGTACTTTTCTGGGAGAAAGGCGCCCGCTCCCCGCTGGCATAATTGGGGCCGCACGGTCAGTTGCGCGCCGAGCCGCACCGAGCTCCCGTCCGACGCGCTGCAGATCTCCCGGATCGTCACCGGGGCTGCCGAATCCGGGGCCACCGTGAAACCGGTCGGCGCCGGGCACAGTTTCACCTCGATCGCCGCCACTGACGACATCCGGCTCGACCTGCGCAACATGCGCGGCCTGTCCGGGGTCGACACCACACGCAAGCAGGTCACCCTGTACGCCGGCACACACCTGCACGAGATCCCGGGATTGCTTGCGCCGCACGGACTTGCGATGGCAAACCTGGGAGATATCGACCGGCAGACCATCTCCGGGGCCATCTCCACCGGAACCCACGGCACCGGACTGGGTTTCGGCGGTATCGCCACCCAAATCGTCGGCGCCAAGCTGGTCACCGGCACCGGTGAGATCCGCACGGTCTCCGCCGGCGACGACGACCTGCGCGCGGTCGCCCTCGGCCTCGGCGCGCTGGGCGTGCTCGCCGAGGTCACGGTGCAGTGCGTCGACGCCTTCTGCCTGCGCGCCGAGGAACGCCCCAGGACCGCCGACGAGGCATTCGGCACGTTCCTCGATGAGGTTGCCGCACAAGACCATTACGAGTTCTACTGGTTCCCGCACACCAGCCAGACCCTCACCAAGACCAACACCCGGCTACCCGCCGGCACCGACCCCGACGGTCCGGGCAAGGTGCGCCGGTACGTCGATGACGAACTGCTGAGCAACAAGATGTTCCGGGCGCTGTGCGAGGTGGGCGTCAAGGCGCCCCGCCTGGTCAAGCCCATCAACCAGCTGACCTCGCGCGCGCTGTCGGCCCGCACCTTCACCGATGTGTCCACGGGTGTCTTCACCTCCTCGCGCAACGTACGATTCGGCGAATCCGAATTCGCGATCCCGCTCGAAGCCGTTCCCGAAGCACTGCGGGATCTGCGGAACATGATCGACCGCAAGGGTTTCCGGGTCAGCTTCCCGATCGAGGTGCGGGCCGCCGGCGCCGACGACCTGCTGCTGTCGACCGCGTCCGGCCGCGACAGCGGCTATATCGCCGTGCATCGGTATCACCGCGACGACCCCGCCGACTCGGCCGCCTACTTCGCCGGTTTCGAGGCCATCATGGTGGGCTACGGCGGCCGTCCGCACTGGGGCAAGCTACACACGCGCGACGCGTCCTACTTCCGGGAGGCGTATCCGGGTTTCGAGGAGTTTCTTGCCGTCCGCGACCGGTACGACCCGGATCGGGTGTTTGCCAACCCGTATCTGAAGAAAGTCTTGGGATAGGCCGTCACAAACCCCACCAATAGCCCCCGGCATCGCAATAATCTCCTCGCCGAGGCGTATTGGTGGGGTTTGTGACAGCTCTCCATCGCATATCGGCCGTGAGAGGTTCACGCTGCATCATCGTCACCTGCCGGTGACAATGGAGTGATGCGTCATATGCTCGACCAACTCATCACCGACCTGCCCGCAGGCCCGATCAGCCTGGCCCGGATCGTGTCGGCCACCGGTTCCGCGCCCGGTGCCGTCGGCACCGCGATGCTGGTCAACGCATCGGGTGCGGTGAGCGGGGCGTTGTCGGGCGGCTGCGTGGACGCCGCCGTCGTCGACACCGCGCAGCAAGTGCTGGCAACCGGCGAAGCTCTGACCGAGGAGTTCGGTGTCGACGAGTCCGGCGGGCTCGGCGTGGGACTGCTGTGCGGCGGCACGATCGAGGTGTTCGTCGAGCGTGTCGAACCGTCGCGGCTGGCGATGCTGACGAGACTCCGAGATGCGATTCGGGACGGTGTTCCCGCATCCCTGGCCACGACGCTCTCGGCCACACCGCAGTGGCATCTGGTGTCGGGGCATCTGGTGACGGCCGGCCCAAAACCGGGCAGGTCCCGATCGTGGCTGGGCCTGGACCTCGACATCGACGACCTGCTGGCCGCCGGACGATCCGGTATAGTCGGCTTTGCCGACTGCGATGATCGTGACGGAAAGAGCCGCCGGCCCCGCACGCTGGTACAGACCTTCGCCCCGCCGCGCCGGCTGATCCTGGTGGGCGCCAACGACTTCGTCCGTGAACTCGCGGTCCTGGGCAAGCAGTTGGGGATGCGGGTGAGCGTCGTCGACGCCCGCCCGGTGTTCGCCACAGCAGCCCGATTTCCGGCCGCCGACGAGGTGGTCGTCGACTGGCCCGACCGCTACCTGCGCCGGGAGATCGGTGCCGGACGCATCGGCGCTTCGACGGCCGTATGCGTGATGACCCACGACACCAAGTTCGACGTGCCCGCGCTGACCGTGGCCCTGCGTTCGGCGGTACCGCTCGGCTTCGTCGGCGCGCTCGGCTCGCGCCGTACTCACGACGACCGCCTGCGCCGCCTGCACGAAGCGGGCCTGTCCGACTCAGAACTCGCGACGCTGCACTCGCCTGTCGGCCTGGACCTGGGCGGCCATACCCCCGCCGAGGCAGCGGTCTCGATCGCCGCCGAGATCATCGCCGAACGCACCCACGCCACGGGGCGGCCGTTGCACGCGCTGACCGGCCCCATTCACCGGACGCCCGGCCCGCTGGTTCAGGTGTGAAGCGACCCGGCGCCGGGATCTGGGTCAACGGCCTTTGAAGACCGGCTTGCGCTTGGCCGCGCGGGCCGCCCGGCCCTCCTCGATGTCCTCGCTGATCCAGCAGCGTTCCATGGCCTCCACCCGCTCGGGGGCCGGCTTCTCGCGGGCCTCGGCGTTGAGCACCATCTTGTAGTGCTGCAGGGTCAGCGGGGCCAGTTCGGCGATCTCGGCGGCCCATGCCTGCGCGGCGGCCAGATCGCCGATGCGGTTGGTGAAGCCGAGTTCGAGGCCGCGCTCGGCCGACAGGGTCTCGCAGCCGATCAGGAGGTTGCGGGCCTGTCCGGCACCCACCAGCGTGACCAGCCTGCGGATGGTCCATTCATCAACGGACACACCTAGTTTGGCGGCCGGAATGGCCACCAGGGTGCCGGGTGTGAGCACCCGCAGATCGGCGGCCATCGCCAGTTGCAGCCCGGCGCCGATGGCGCCCCCGCTCACGGCGGCGATCACCGGTACCGGCACCGATTCGATCTTCTCCATCAACGTCATCACGCCGTCGAGGAAGCCGAGATCGTAGACGGGCCCGGTCAGGTCGGCGCCGGCGCTGAACACGGGCCCGCGTCCGGTGAGCACGATGGCGCGGGCATCCCCGTCGACCGCCGCACTGAATGCGTCGGACAGGCCCGACAGCATCTCCTCGTTGAGCGCGTTGCGCTTTTCGGCGCGATCGAGCTCGATGGTCACCACGGCATCTGTCCGGCTGCTACGAATCATGCACGCAGCCTACCGAGGTGAGCGTCGCCTTCGCCGACCGGCGCACCGGCCGATCAATCGAGTAGGAGGGCCGGGTTTCCCGGCCCTCCTCTCACACCACCGGACGTGC
>NZ_CALLZT010000210.1:0-94995 GCF_937858515.1 uncultured Gordonia sp.
GCGCGCTGATGCGGATGGAACAGATGTACCAGGACGTGATCCTGGACCACTACAAACACCCCCACGGACGTGGCCTGCGCGATCCGTTCACCACCGAGGTCCACCACGTCAATCCGACGTGCGGCGACGAGGTGACCTTGCGGGTCGCCCTGTCCGACGACGGGGCCCGTGTCGCCGACATCTCCTACGACGGGCAGGGCTGCTCGATCTCGCAGGCGTCGACGTCGGTACTGTTCGACCAGCTCGTCGGGCTCGGCCTGACCGAGGCGCTCGCGACGGTCGACTCATTCAGCACGATGATGACCTCACGCGGCAAGGACGCCGGTGACGAAGACGTCATCGGTGACGGCATCGCCTTCGCCGGCGTCAGCAAGTACCCGGCCCGCGTCAAATGCGCGCTGCTGGGTTGGCTGGCATTCAAGGACGCACTGGCGCAGAGTGTTGACGAAAAGGAGACAGCATGACCGACGAGACCGTCACCACACAGGATCTGGCGGCCGGTTCGGGTGAGGTTCAGACTTCACTGCCGAGTCTCGATGATGTCGAGGAGGCGATGCGTGATGTCGTTGACCCCGAACTGGGCATCAACGTGGTCGACCTCGGCCTGGTCTACGGGCTGAACGTCACCGACGACGCCGTCGCGAAGATCGACATGACCCTGACGTCGGCGGCCTGCCCGCTGACCGACGTGATCGAGGATCAGGCGCGCACGGCGCTCGTCGGGAGCGGACTGTGCACCGACCTGGAGATCAACTGGGTGTGGCTGCCGCCGTGGGGGCCGGACAAGATCACCGACGACGGCCGCGAACAACTGCGCGCACTCGGCTTCACCGTCTGAGGAGCACGTGAGTTCGACAGTGAACGCCGCGGCACCGGTCGAGGCCTCGGTCACCGATGACGCCGCCGTCGCGCAACTGGCCCACGGCATCGCGCGTACCAACCTTCGCCGTTCGCTCGGCTGGTTCGCCGGCCTGGCGATCCTGCTGCTGATCTGCCTGCTCAGTCTGTCGGTGGGCGCCAAGTCCATCCCGCTGGGCACGGTCTGGGATGCGTTGTTCGCCTTCAGCGGCTCCCAGGACCACCTTGTGGTCCGGGACATGCGGCTGCCCAGGACCGCACTCGGCCTGGTCGCGGGTGCCGCGCTCGGCGTAGCGGGCGCCCTGATCCAGGCGATGACCCGTAACCCGCTGGCGGATCCGGGAATCCTGGGCGTAAACGCGGGCGCGGCATTCCTGGTGGCACTTGCGGTCGGAACATTTGGCGTGACCGCGCTGTGGGGATACATCTGGTTCGCCTTCGCCGGCGCGATCCTGGCCACACTCCTGGTCTATGCGATCGGCTCGTGGGGGCGCGGCGGAGGAACCCCTGTGCGGCTGACGTTGTCGGGTGTTGCGATCGCGGCGGTCCTCGGCGGTGTGACACAGGGGCTGGTGCTGCTCGATCCGGTCGCGTTCGAGGCGATGCGCACCTGGAACGCGGGTTCGATCGCCGGCCGCAGCGGCGACGTAGTGTGGGCGATCGTGCCGTTCGTGCTGGCCGGGCTCGTCGTGGCGATGGCGATCGCCAGACCTCTCAACGCCGTGGCGCTCGGCGATGATCTGGCACGCAGCCTCGGAGCCGATGTGGGACGTGTCCGGGTGGCCGGCGTTATCGCGGTGACGTTGTTGTGTGGTGCGGCCACCGCGGCTGCCGGACCGATCGGCTTCGTCGGCCTGATGGTCCCGCACATCGCCCGCTGGATCGTCGGGCCGGACCAGCGGTGGATCTTCGCCTACACCGTGATCGGGGCACCGATGCTGGTGCTGTCGGCCGACGTGCTCGGCAGAGTGGTCATCCGCCCCGACGAGATGCAGGTGGGCATCGTGACGGCGCTGGTGGGGGCACCGGTGCTGATCCTGCTGGTGCGGCGCAAGAAGGCGAGCGGCCTGTGAGCGGTAACCCTACGCTGAACAGGCCGCGACTTCGTCAGGGTCGCCAGGCGATCGACTTCGGCCGGCCCCTGCTGGCCGTCCGGCTGCCCGGGATCACCCGGCGAGGACGATCCTTCACCGCGGTACCCGATGGTTTGTCGGCGCGCGTCGACCTGCGCGGTGTGGTCGTGGTGGTCGTGCTGATCCTGGCCGCTGTCGCGGCGGCTTTCGCTGAACTGGCGACCGGCGACCTGCACATCCCCATCACAGAGGTGGTCCGGGCGGTCTTCGGCGCCGACACCGAGAACGCGGAGATCGTCACGCAGTGGCGGGCTCCGCGGGTGGTGCTTGCCCTGGTGCTCGGCATATTGCTGGGGATCAGTGGCGCGATCTTCCAGACCCTGACCCGCAATCCCCTCGGCAGCCCGGACATCATCGGATTCAACACCGGTGCCTACACAGGCGCGCTGGTGGTACTTCTCGTCCTCGACGGAGTCGCCACCAGCTACTATCCGACAGCGATCGGGGCACTCATCGGTGGCATCGTCACCGCTCTGCTGGTGTATCTGCTGGCGTTCAAACGCGGGGTGCAGGGATTCCGGCTCATCATCGTCGGTATCGCCACCTCGGCGGTGCTGGCCGCGGTCAACACCTGGCTGATCCTCAAAGCCGATCTCGAGGACGCCATGTCGGCGGCGGTGTGGGGGGCGGGAACACTCAACAACAAAGAGTGGGTGCACGCGCAGCCGGTGCTGATCGTCGCGGTGATCCTGGTGATTCCCGTCTTCTGGGTCGCCTACCGGATGCCAATGCTCGACATGGGCGACGACGCGGCGGCCGCCCTCGGTATCCGGGTCGAACGGACGCGGTTGGCGATGATCGTCGTCGGAGTCAGTCTGACGGCGATCGCCACAGCGGCCGCCGGACCCATCTCGTTCGTCGCACTGGCGGCGCCGCAGTTGGCCCGACGGCTCACTCGCTCGGCGGGGGTGACGGTCATCGCGTCGGCCGCGATGGGAGCGCTGGTACTGGTGGTCAGTGACTGGATCGCGCAGTTCGCGTTCGGTGACAAGGACCTGCCGGTGGGTGTGGTGACCGTATCGATCGGCGGCCTGTACCTGGTGTGGCTGCTGGCGCTGGAGGCGCGCCGGCAATGAGATCACAAGTGACGGGAGCTGGGAAAAGTGACGAGGGCGCGATGAGCGAAGTCATGGTGGCGGAAGAAGCGCGCGCGGGTTCGCGCTTGCAGGCGAAGAACATCACTATCGGCTACGACGCACGCATCATCAGTGACGGTCTGACCCTCGACATCCCGGACGGCAAGTTCACCGTGATCGTCGGCCCCAACGCGTGCGGCAAGTCGACCCTGCTGCGGGCGCTGTCACGGCTGCTGACACCGTCGTCGGGGGAGGTGCTGCTCGACGGCAAGGCGATCGCGAGCTACCCGGCCAAACAGGTCGCCCGCACACTCGGGCTGCTGCCGCAGTCGTCGATCGCACCCGACGGCATCCGCGTCGCCGATCTCATCGCGCGCGGCCGGTTCCCGCATCAGAAACTGATCCGGCAGTGGACTCGCGACGACGAGGCCGCCGTGGTGGAGGCGATGGCCGCGACCGGCGTGAGCGAACTGTCGGGAAGGCTCGTCGACGAATTGTCCGGCGGTCAGCGTCAACGGGTCTGGATGGCGATGCTGCTGGCACAGCAGACCGAGCTGATGCTGCTCGACGAGCCAACCACCTACCTCGACATCGCCTATCAGGTGGATCTGCTCGAATTGTGCGCCGAACTCAACCGCACGTCCGGCCGAACCCTCGTCGCGGTACTGCACGACCTGAACCACGCCTTCCGCTACGCCGACCACATCATCGCGATGAGGGCGGGACGGGTGGTGGCGCAGGGAAAACCCGCCGACATCGTCACCGCCGACATGGTGCACGAGGTATTCGGGCTGCCGTGCCGCATCATCGACGACCCCGAAACCGGTACGCCCCTGGTGATTCCGCTGGCCCGCAATACCGACACCCCGCGGTTCACCACGCACTGAGCCGCGCGCGCAGACCCGTCTTCGGGTAGGGGCCGGCCACGCGGTGTGCGGGCAGTCCTGCTGCCGCGGACTTGGCGACGGTCAGCTTCAGCCGCACGGGCAGTGCCGCGAACACACCCCACATGGCCGCGCTCGTACCGGGCAGGTCGGTGCGGCCCGACAGGTAGGCCCGCTGTACGGAGTCCGGGAGGGCGAAGAACCGGTCGAAGAACAGGACGAGATCGTCGGGGCCCAGAGCCAGCAGCGCGGCAAGACCCATGACCCGCAGCCGGTACACGCAGCGTGCCTGCCACGGCCACAAGGCGGCGGTCACGTCGGCGCCCCGGCTCGCTGCCGCTACGACAGCATCGGCCAGTGCGAGGGACTGGGCGACGCTGTACCCGGTAGCGGGATGGATCAGGCCTCCGGCGGCGCCGAATCGGGAGGCACCAGAGGTGCGCCACGGTGTCGGCGTCAATCCCACGAGCGGGAACCGCACGATCTCGGCCCCCGTCGACACCCGGCTACGGCCGCCCTTCTTGCCGCCGAGATCCGGGACGGCCACCCCGGGTACCCGTCCGCGGAGCCTGCGTGCCAGTTCGCCGATGTCGACGGCGGGTGCGCCTGCCAGGCAGGTCTCCTCGACGAGTCGCCGCCCACGACCGAGATCGACGGAGTAGACGAACGTGCCGGTGCCCGGTCGCCAGTCCATCACCACCATCCGGTCGTCGGCGGGTCGATGTTCCACAGCCGTTCCGCCGTGGCTGACCACGATGCCAACGGCGGTCTGCTCCGGGGCGTCGACGGCAGGCCCGGCTGCTTCGACGCCGCGAGCGTCGACGACTGTGGACGCGTACAGAAGCGAACCGTCGGCGAAGGTGACGTAGGTGCTGTACGCGTGTGACACCCGTGCCCGGACGATGTGCACACCATCGACGCTGAGTGCCGACTGCAGTGCCGGGGTGTCGAAAATCACATATTCCCGGTCGAGGACCCTGCGACCGGGTGTATATACGACAGCGGGCCCGGTGGCCGCCACGCATTCGGTTGGCAGCCAGTCGGGTAGTTCGTCGGCCCACGCGCCGTAGGTGGCCTGCCATGGCCGGTCGGGATGGGGGTCGACGAGGGTGACGGCAAGGCCGGCCGCAAGGCCGCGATGGGCGATCGCTCGGCCGGCCGGACCGGCGCCGATCACCAGGAGATCCTTCACCCGCAGAAGTGTAGTGGCGCACGACCCTCGGCGTGCCCCGAGAATGCTTAGGGTAGCCTAATGGCTGTGTGTTGCCTGTGTGGGGGAACCGGGGCCCGATGACAACGGTCGGAGTTGTCATTCCGGTGTACCGGTGTGAGAACTACGTGCGCGGCTGTATCGAGTCGGTCCTGGCGCAGACCCGTCCCGTCGACCAGATCGTGCTGGTCGACGATTGCGGTGGCGACCGATCCATCGATATCGCGGTCGAGACCCTGCGAGAACACGGGCGTGAGCACCGGGTGATCACCCAACCGCGCAACGGTGGCCTGGGAAGGGCCCGCAACACCGGCCTGGCGGTGCTGACCACCGACCTGGTGTGGTTCCTCGACAGCGACGACACCGCGGCGCCCGAGTTCGTCGACACCCTGGTGTCGGCGATGAACGCGGCGGATGCCCAGATGTCGGTCACCCGCACTTATCGCGTCGATGAGCACGATCGGGTCCTACAGATCGACGAGGCCCGGCCGCTCGCCGATGCCATCACCGGCGCCGAGTACGCCCGCGAACTTCTTCGGGGCCGGGCAAAGGCGTACGCATGTACCAAACTGTTCGAACGGGCGAGCCTGGGCACCAGGCCCTGGGCCGAGGACCAGGCGTACGAGGACATCGCGACCAGCATCCGCGTGGCGCTGTCGGTGGATCGGGTGGCGATGATCGAAACACCCCTGTACCGGTATTTGTACCGGGAGGGCTCGCTGTCGACGGCATTCTCGGCCACCACGTTCGACCTGTTCACCGCCGATGCGGACGTCCGGGCGCTGGTGGCGGGCCGCGGCCGTGGTTCGGAGTGGGACCGGGACTACCTGGGCTATCACTATCGGGAGGTTCTCACCTCGATCGCCCACGTGGCGATGCGCGCAGACCATGCCGACGAAGCCGATCCGGAACTGTACCGCACCGCGATCAACGAGGTGCGGCAAGGCATTTCGCTGTCCGATATTCCGGTGCTCTGGGCCGGTGGACACCGCCGGGAGATTGTCTTCGCAGTGTTGATGAAGGCCTCACCCGTTCTCTACTCCACGATTCTGCGATTCCGGTAGAGGCGATCTGTGACGACAGAGCAGACACCGCCGCTGGTGACCGTCCTCATGCCCGCCTACAACGCGTCCGGATACATCGCCGATGCCGCGCAGTCGGTGTTTGCGCAAGGCGTCGACGATCTGGAACTGCTGGCGATCGACGACGGCAGCATCGACGGCTGTATCGATGAGCTGATGGCGCTCGGCGATTCCCGGATCCGGGTGGTGGCGCAGGCCAATGCCGGGCTGGTCGCCGCACTCAACCGCGGTCTCGACGAGGCCCGCGGGACGTTCATCGCCCGCATGGATGCCGACGACCTGCTTCCGGAGGGCCGTCTGCGGGCGCAGCTGAGCTGGATGGCTGAGCATCCCGCCCGGATCATATGCGGTACCGACTACGAGCTGTTCGAGGCAGCGACCGGCTACGTCCGCACTCCGCGCATCGACAAGGCGTGCCGGCAGCGGCTGCTACTGGGCAGCTGTCACTGCGGGGCGTCGGTGATGATCCGGCGGTCGGTGATCGAGGAGACCGGTATCCGGTTCGACCCGGCGTTCGTGCACGCAGAGGACTACGAGTTCTTCACCCGGCTCTGCGCCTACGGGGAGATCGGGAACGTCCCGATGCTCGGCTACCGATACCGGATTCACGCCAAGTCGGTGAGCAACCGGCATGCGGAGGTACAGCGGGCCTCACACCTGCTCGCCGCCTCCCGTTACGCCGAATCCATCGGTGTCACACCGCTTCCCGACGATGTGCTCACCCGGCTGATGTGGCCGTCCGGATCGTCGCGGACGGGTTTGGTGCTCGGTACCGCGGCGGCGGCGGCGCGGGCCTGGGTACGTTATCGAGGCGCCGACATCGCCCGGTTCGGTGGCCGCCGCGTCTTCGAGGCTGCGGCGGCCGCGAGGTCGCGGGACTGACACCCGCTCGTGTTGCGATCGCGACCCGGCGGGGTGAATCACCCCTGTACGCAGGGGTATTCGTGGGCGTTCGGCGGGGCCCGGATCTGCCCGGCGGTGGCTATTGCTGCGTCAGGGGTTCGGGTTGGTGCGTGGGATGTTCGGCGTGCTGCATCTCGCGGATTCCGGTGATGAGGGGCCCGATGACGACGGCGAAGGCGATGGCGGAGGCGGCGATGGATGCGCAACCGACGCCGATGAGTCCGATATGCGGCAGTAGGAGGACGGATCCGGCGACGGTGACCGTGACGATCATGATCTGCACGATCAGCATCAGCCGCAGTTTCCGCTGAATCTGGGCGACCATGAAGTACACGATGACGACGGTGTCGATGATTGATTGGGCGGCGAGGATCACCATGAGTGGTCCGGCCTCGCGGGCGTACTCGGCTCCGACGACCCACAGCAGCACCGGGCCGCCGACGGCGAGGCCGGCCGCCACCACCAGCGTCAGCGGGATGAGCATCCGTTTGAGCTGACGCACCAGCGACTGCCCGTCGGCACCGGGTTGCACGGCCTCCACCACGAACGCCGCGCCGAAACTGCTGCGCAGCATCCCTGCCGCGGCGTTCATCGTCCACGCCAGATTGAAGTACGCGTTCTGGGTGGTGCCGACTGTGCCGACGACGATCAGCGGCAAGGCGAACGGCACCACCGAACTGACCAGCATCATCGTGAAGAACACACCCTGAAAGGCCATCAGTTCACGGCCGGCGGGCAACTCCTCGCTGCTTTCGGTGCGCCGTCCGATCGCGATTCGCACCACGTGCACGATGAACACCGCGGTCGTCAGCGCGGCCAGCAGCAGCCACGATCCAGCCACGGCCATTGCCGTTGCGGTACCGGTCAGAAAGAACAGCGGGATGATCTTGGTGACCGACAGGAACACATTCTTCACCGCGACCGCCGGTGACCTGCGCAATCCGATCAGGATCGGATCGGTGATCGCGTAATAGGCCAGCACCAACACCAGCAACGGGAACATCACCTTGTCCGTGGTGCTGTGAAACAGCTTCGAACCGAACCCCAGCAACACGAAACCGGTACCGAGGATGGCCGACGTGGCGCCGATGAGGGCATAACCGCCGAGAATCAGCCGGGTGGTCCGGTGCCCGGCGACAGGCAGAAACCGTTCGTACGCGCCGGCCAGCGACAGACACGCCAGCGACGACATCGCGGTGGCGGTGGAGATCATCGCCGACGCCCGCCCGACCTCGGAGGTGGGCAGCATCCGTTCGGCGATCATCCAGTACACCAGGCCGAGAGCACCGGTGGCCATCGACGAGACCATCAACGCACTCGCGTTGACAGCGAGCCTGCCTTTCAGCACGTCTGTTCCGCTCGCCAGGTCCAGTCGGCCCCGACCTTGCGGGCGAACATCGCCGGACTCGCCAGCGCGGCGGTCAGCGATTGTTCGGTCAGCTCGGCGGGGCGGATGCCGCTGTACTCGGACCAGTCGATGAAGTGCAACGCATGCAGCGTGTCATCCGGTGGTGTGCGGTCGAGATAGTTCTGGGTGATCTTCGGCGCCAGCCCGGATGCGGCCAGGATCGAGTGGAAGACGAACTCGTCCGGACACAGGGAGAACCGGTGACCGCGCAGCCAGGCGGGATGGTCATCGAGATAGTCCAGGATGGTCCGGATCGCGGGGGACGTCAGCGACCACCATTGGGAACCTTCGACCAGCGGCGGTCCCGGCGGGAGTCGGCGGGGCACTCGGCCGGAGAGCCACGCGCGGTCGAGCACGGGCTGATCGGGGAACCAGAAGCGGCGCGGCTTGAGATAGCCCTGGCTTTCGGTGCGGTTGAGCCGTCTGTCGATGCGCAGATGTTCGGCATCGTCGGACCACCGTTCGAGCAGCACCGGAAGAGGACGTAGGAGCACGTCGGCCCCCGACAACAGTGTGTGCCGGTGGTGGTCGACGCCGCTACCGACTGCCAGCTCGACCAACTCCCGCGTGGCCCGGACCAGGCTCAACCCGCC
The DNA here is from genome assembly GCF_937858515.1 of uncultured Gordonia sp. Lineage (NCBI taxonomy): Bacteria > Bacillati > Actinomycetota > Actinomycetes > Mycobacteriales > Gordoniaceae > Gordonia > uncultured Gordonia sp. Next base: position 9,148 of record NZ_CALLZT010000210.1, read on the forward strand.
CCACCGGACGTTCACCCGGCGCGGCTGCGGCACGAAAACGACTTCGGCACCGACAGCCCGGGCCGCCGATTCGAACAGGTCCTGACGCGAGGTGTCGTCGACGTGGGCGTAGACGTCGATCTGTTCATGTTGCAGCGAGGCGATCAGCGCCGCGAACAACCGCGGATGTTCGTGCACCAGAACGTGAACGGCAAACCTCATCGCGTGGTCACCTGGGAGGTGAGCGCATCGGCGACCAGCCGCGCCGTCCTGTCGACGTACGGGTGCCGCAGTATCGCGTTGTGATCGCCGGCGACGACATGAACACCGGCGCAATGCGGGGCATAGGCGTACCAGCATTCGGGGTTGTCCGGATTGTCGTCGGCGAGGATCGCGGTGACCGGCCCGTACCAGGGACGCAGTCGGTGCAGGAGCGCCGAGCGCCGGCCCAGGTCGTGAAACAGCGACCACTGCTCCTTGGCCGGCCGACGCCACCAACCAGCGCTGAGCAGGGCCAGACGCCGACGCCACAGCGCGGCCGCGGTCGTCTCGCCGGCCGGATCGCCGTCGGCCTCGGTATCGGCGCGCGGGGGGACGACCGCGGGCAGGTGCATGCGCGCTCGCGTGCCGAGTGGGCCGTCGAAGATGGTGTCCAGGCACACGATGTGCTCGACGTGATGGCCCTGTGCAGACAGGAGCCTGGCCACCTCGATGGCGATGACACCGCCGAGGGAGTGTCCGACGAACCGGAACGGGCCCGGCGGGCAGATGTCCAGGATGTGGCGCGCGAAGCGGCGTGCGGCCGCCCCGACCGTCCAGTCGGGGATTCCGCGGCCCTCCAGGGCGTGCGGCTGCAGTCCGATGACGCGGTACTCGCCCAGACACCGAGCCAGCGGACCGAATGCCAACGCCGACTCACCCGCGCCGGAGAATGCGAAGACCAGCGGCCGGTCGTCGTCAGCGGCCGGCACAGCGCTCAGCGGTACCACGTCGCCCCCCGACACCGGCGGGTTCCGGCGGTCGACGGCGTCGGCGACCGCCCGTAGTGTCGGCGCACTGACCAGGTCCGACGGGGTGAGTGCGGTGCCGAAGGTGGCGGTGGTGCGGGTGATCAGCTCCACAACGGTCAGCGAGTCACCGCCGAGGGACAGAAAGTCGTCGTCGCGGCCGACATCACCGACCCGGAGCAGATCCTCCCAGATGGAAGCCAGCAGGCCTTCGGTCGTGGTCACGGGCGCGACATACCGGGGACGTCCGGCCGGTTCTGGGAGCCGGGTGCGGTCGACCTTGCCGCGCTCAGTGCGCGGGAGCGCGGCCACCAGTAGCACGTGGGTGGGCTGCATCCAGCTCGGCAGCGACGCCGCCAGCGTGGTACGGATCTCGGCGACGGACGGGGGGCGGACACCCGGGGCGGTCGCCAGGTAAGCGATCAACTCCGCGCCGCCGGTCCCGTGCCGGGCAAGCACCGCGGCCTCGGCGACCTCCGGGATGGCCTCGATCGCGCCGACCACCTCCGACACGTCGACGCGGTAGCCGCGGATCTTGACCGTGTCGTCGCCGCGGCCGGCCAGGTGCAACTGGTCGCCGGTCACAGACCCGCGATCGCCGAGGACATGTTCACGTACGCCGCCGATGTCGGGGAAGTCGCTGCCCAGATAGCCCTGGGCAATATTGGGCGAACGCACGACGAGGGTTCCGATGGTGCCGGGCGCCGCAGGCAGACCCTGGTCGTCGACGACGGTCACGGCCTTGCCCGCGGCGATCCGCCCGGCGGGGATCATGCCATCCGGGAGGGGCCGGTCCGGCCCGAACACGTTGAAGGCGAGGTTGCCCGTTTCGGTGGAACCGGACCGATTGGTGAATGTGACGTTCGTGTTCACTTCGCGCAGTCTGGCCACGTCACCGGCGCCGATCGCCTCGCCGCACGTGCATACGATGTCGGTGGTTGCGAACGCATCGTCGGCGCCAGGTTCGGCCAGCAGCGCCCGCAGCAGCGCGGGAGTCAGATGCAGGCTGTCGGGACGCCACTCGATCAACGATGCGGTCAACTCGCCGACGCCGTCGGTCCGCGGATGGGACACGCACAGTGTGGCGCCGTTGCCGACGGCGGCCAGCGCGATGTCGAGACCGCCTCCGAAGCTGACCGGCATCGCGAGCGCGACCTTGCGGCCGGGTCCGATACCGAGTTCGCGGCCGAGTTCGGTGATCTGGTGCATCCACTGGGCGAAGCCCTGACGTACCGCCTTGGGTTCTCCGGTCGATCCGGAGGTGAACATCAGCACTGCCGTGCCAGGCACTGGGCGCGGCTCCGACGCGCTCGGCAGCCCGATCTCCCCCGGGTAGGCGACGGCCCCCGCGGCCTCGATCAGCCGGGCCGTACGTTCGGGTGGCGAAGCGATGTCGATCGGCAGCACCGGGTGCGGCGAGCATAGAACGGTCAGCAGTTCGATCACACTGTCGACCGAGTCCGACAGTCGCACCGCCACCGGTACACCGTCCGCGATACCGGCCGTCCGCAGACCTGCAGTACCTTCGTCGACCAGCCGCAACAACTTGGCGAAGCTGACGGTGCCGGTCCGGGTGCGGAGCGCGACCACATCCTCGTGATCGGCGCTCACCCGGACCAGAAGGTCGTGGAACGGGTTAGCGTTCCTCACAGAACTCGGTGATCGGAAGGCCGACGTGACGGGCTTCGGTGGGGACATAGCCGAGGAGTACGTCGCCGGGCTTGAGTTCGGTGACGTTGTTGACCGAACCACCCGGGCCGAGGAGGCGCACATGCCAGTCGTCCTGGGCGATCACATTGATGGTCTTGCCGTCTGCGGAGCTCGCGGTGATCGAGATCAGTGGGCGGCGTTCGATCTTGACCCGGCCGATACGCACCTCGCGCACCGAGCCGTCGGTGCGGACCGCGAGAATCGGCTGGCCGGCCCGCAGTTCGCTGACGTAGCGGGTGCGGTTGTCGGGGGTCATCACGTACGAGTGCACGGCGCCGGCGTTCCACCGGAACGGGCGGGTCGGCATGTACGGCAGGGGATGGGTCTCGCTGCACGAGAGGAACATTCCGCTGGCGAACGAGCCGATGAGGCAGCCCTCGTCCAGTTCGAGCAGCGAGCAGGTGTCGATGCAGGCACGCTCACCCATCCCGATGTGCGCGACGTCGGTGATGGTCAGCTCGGAGAGCTCCACCTTGTCGCCGTCCGGCGTGAGCACGTCGACCAGCGCCACCACGTCGTCGGCGTGGCGCGGTGCCAGCAGCAGGCCGTCCGAGCCGTGTTCGAGAACCAGCTTGACGATGCCGGCGTCCTCGATGTCGTTGACGACGGTGACCGTCTTGCCGCCGGAGTTCTCGGCCGCGGCGATGACGATCTCGAGCGGGATCTTGGTGGGATCGGTGAACGTCAGCACTGTCCACGGCGTCACCCGGACGAGTTCGCACGCGTGGCCGAGGGTCGGTGCATCGGAGACGACGACGTGCACACCGGCTGCGGGAGCGCTGCCATCCTGCAGGTCGGTGGCCTCGGTCAGCACCAGGTCCGGGACGAACGACTCGCCGTCCGTGACCTTCTTCTTGTCGGCGTCCTTGTTGCCCGGGTCCGTCGTGTTTGCGGCCGGCTGCGTACCGGTCAGGATCCGGCGAACGGTGGGGGGCAGGCCCGAGAGCATCGCGGCGTCGTCGGAGACGATACCGTCAAGGCCGTAGTTGATCGCGGCCTGCACGACGGCGTCGCGGGCGGCACCGTCGAGGTGCCGCACATCGACCCACGCGAAGTGTTCGCTGTTCCGGTCGTTCTCCGACGGTGAAGCGGGCACGATCTGGTCGGTGACGACGACATGGCTGGTCATATGCGGATGGACCTGACTTTCTGCTTGGGTGAGGTGTGCCGACCCAGGGCCTGGCGGATGCGCGCGGACGAGAACCGGCGTATTGAGCTGGTGGGGTCAGGCGAGGGCCGCCACGCGATCACTGTCGGCGATGCGTTTGTGGACGATCCGGGCGAGGGCCGTGGCGACTCTTACCGGGTTGGTCGCGTTGAAGACGTTGCGGCCGAAGCTCAAACCGGCGACACCGCTGGACATGACCTCCGCGCCGAGCGCGATCGCGGCGTCGTCGCTGACCGTCGCGCCGCCGGCCACGTAGACGGGGACCGGCGTGGATGCGACCACACTTTGCATCGCCGAGGGCGACCCGGCGTAGTCGAGTTTGATCATGTCGGCGCCGAGGTCGGTGGCGATCGCCGCGAGGTGGGCGAGTGTGTTCGCCGAAGACGATGCGTTCTGTTGCGGTCCGCGCGCGTACATCATCGCCAGCAGCGGGACTCCGAGTACGTCGCATTCCCTGGCGACGGCGGCGAAATCTGCCAGCTGCTGACGTTCGCTTTGCGATCCGATGTTGACGTGGATGCTGACCGCGTCGGCTCCCGATCGCACGGCGGCCTCGACACCGGAGACGAGAACCTTGGCGTCGGTGTCCAGGCTCATCGAGGTACCTGCTGACAGATGGACGATCAGACCGATGCTGGTGAAGGCGTCGACGGGTACGCGATTGATGCGGCCGCGGTGCAGCACCACGGCGTTGATGCCGGTGCCTGCGAGAACGGAGACCATACGTTCGGTGTGGTCGACGGGGCCGAGTGGGCCGACGGTCACCGAATGGTCCATCGGCACGATATGCGCCCGGCGGGTCGCGGGATCGCTGATACGCGCCAACCGCAGAGCCTTGCCGCTCGAGAGACTGGCGCGGACCAGTGCGTGCTGGGTGTCCATGGGTTCTCCTGCGACCGTTTCGGGGTTTTTGCGATACTTAGAAAATCTTAGGCTAGCCTAGCCAAACGAACAAAGTCGAATGCATGACCTGCGCCACACGGCTATCCGCATTCATGCCGACGCTCCCGCGCCGATCGGAGTACCGAAGGTCGGGGCAGTGGCGAAGGGTAAGCCCAGGTACACCTCGCCGAGCTCGTGCCGAGCGGCCTCCGAGCCGACCCATCGATCGAGCGTCGCGCGCCGGAGGGCCTCGGTGAATCCGTCGCCGGGCAGCGCGTGCAGCGTGGTGGTGAGCAGTGCCGAGAATCGCTGGGCGGCCATGACGCGGGGGAGCGCCGTTGCCGTATACCGCGTCAGATGCTCGGTGATTCCGTGATTGATCGCCGCTCCCAGGGCATGGGAGAGCACGCAGGTGTCCGAGATCGCCAGGTTCAGTCCCTTGGCTCCCGTCGGTGGCACGATGTGAGCGGCATCCCCGGCCAGGAACAGGCGCTTGTACTGCATCGTGCTGCAGACGTAGCTGCGCAGGGGCGCCAGGGACCTTTCGACGATCGGACCGGTCTCCAGGGGGACGGCGTCGGCGGCGGCGCAGCGCACCGACAACTCGTCCCAGATCTGCGGATCACTCCAGTCGCCGAGGTCGGTGTCGGCCGGCACCTGCAGATACTGCCGGGACAGCCGGGGCCCACGCATGCTGTGCACGGACAAGCCGTTGGGATGCGGGCAGTACATGCCCTCCGGTGCGGCCGGAGTCGACTCGGCGAGGATGCCCAGCCACGCCACCGGATACTCACGGATGAGCTCGCCCCTGACATCGGCGGGAATCGCCGCCCGGCCGGCGCCGTGGAAGCCGTCCGCGGCCACCACGAAGTCGGCCTCGAGCGTACGTTCGCCGGCTGTCGTCCGGTACCGGACCGCCGGGGTCGGTCCGGAGGGGGCGATCGCGGTGACCTCGGTGTCGAAGTGCAGCGGACGACGCGTGTCGATGCGTGCGGCGATCAGATCCTTGACCAGCTCGTGCTGGCCGTAGACGGTCGCGTACTGACCGGTGTATGGATGAAAGTCCAGGTAATGGGTGACGTCGTCGTAGCGCAGGTAGAACCCGCTGTGCCGCATGCCTTCGCGGAGCAGTCTGTCACCCAGACCCGCCGCCACGAGCAGATCGACACTCGGCTGCTCGATGATGCCCGCCCGCAGGCGCTGTTCGACATGGGCGCGACTGCTGCGCTCCAGGATGACCGAGTCGATGCCCTGTAGATGGAGCAGATGTCCCAGCGTGAGACCCGCGGGGCCGGCGCCGACGATGGCGACCTGCGTACGGGACGGAACCCGAGCGCCGTGGGTCGGATCGCTGCTCACTGAGGATCACCTTGCTTTGTTTAGGCTTGCCTTGATTACCCGGCCAGCTTAACGGTGGCTGAGGACGGCAGCAACGAGGGGCCCGTTTTCGGTACCGTGCTGATGAGGTCGGCCGAACGGTCGACAGCCGGGCACGACGAAATCACGGTTGGGACATCATGGGTGAGTCGGCATTCATGGGTGGTTCTGTCGGGTACGGAGCCTGCGCTGCTCCTGCCATAGGGCTTTGGGCCCGGCGAGTACCGACAGCACCTCTGTGCGCCCCACGGTGTGCGGTACGTCCTTCAGGAATGCCGGTGGCGGTGCCGCGATCGCGCAGTAGGCACGACCTGCTCTGGCCACCGCACGTCGCCGGTGGCGCAGCACGGACAGGGCCAGTCGCCGATGGTCCCTGTCCAGTGCCACCTTGGTCAGCCACGCGCCCAGGCCCGTGCCGTAGCCGCGGGCCTGTGAGAGCAACGCGTCGTTGTCGCTGCGGTGCCGGTGCCAGATGATCGACGCCGGTTCGATGGCCAGGCTGTGCCCGGAGGCCAGTACGCGGAAGAAGACGTCGAGGTCCTCTCCGCCGCGGGTAGCCGTGCCGGCTCCCAGTCGTTCATCGAACAGGCCGAGGTCGACGATGACCTCTCGCCTGACGGCGAAGTTGGCGCCGGTACCGAACCGGCCGATCTGGAACGGGAACAGCGGGACGTCGTCGGGCGGGTCCGACAGTCGGTACACCCGGGGTTCGATGTTGTCGCCCCACGAGACCCGCCAGTCGAAGTACGCCTGGGGGAGTGTTCGCAGCTCGCCGCTCGGGACCAGGCCTGCGACACACCCGACGTCGTCGGCGCAGGCAAAACCTGCCGCGAGCCCGCGCAGCCAGCCCGGGTCGGCGACGACGTCGTCGTCGGTGTAGGCGATGATGTCGTGGCGTGCGGCCCGGATACCCGCGTTACGGGCCATCGACAGGCCCGCGACGGGCTCCACGATGCGGCGCACGCGTGGATCATCGAAGGTGGCGACAACACGTTCGGTGCCGTCGGTGACCGGTGCGTTGTCAACGACGATGATCTCGAACTCGGGGTAGTCGACCCGCAGGAGCGAGTCCAGCGCCCCGCGCAGATCCTCAGGGCGTTCCCGGGTACATAGGACGACCGACATCGGGGGCAGCGCTGATGTGGTGACGGGATCGCCGGTGGGGGGAATCGGCAGCAGCGCGCGACCGCCGATGAGCGACACCTGCGCGAACTGCAGCGGTGTCAGCCCGTCTCGGATCAGAACTCGTGCGCTTGTGTAGCCCTCGGCATCCGGCACGACACCGAGGAACTGGCCGCTCCGGCCTTGACGGATCAGCTCCGCGATGTCGGCCACGCCGATCCAGACGGCGCCCGGCCAACTCGGGGCACCACCCGGCGTCATGGGTGAGCTCAGGGTGAGTTCGGGAATCATGCGCAGATGCTCGAATCCAATCAACAGGGACAACGGCGACGGTGAAATCAGTCGCCGGAGTCCAGCCACGAGGGCTGGACCAGAGGTTAGCCTAATCTAAAGGCGATGGGGTATGCGAAATACCGCACGCGACTTATGAGCGTTATGGGCGATCTCGCAGCACTCCGACGGGGTCGGTCGCGAATGCGTCGAGGGCACCACGCACCCGTGCGGACCGGTGTACCTGCGGCTGGAACGATGCGCTGATCAGCAAGCGGCCATGAACCGTCGCCGATTGCAGGGTGATGCCTTCGGGCACTGCCGGGCGGGTACCGGAGACGAAGATCGAATTCTCCGGGTCGATCCACGGAAAACTGTCCATCAACTGCTGGTGGGCCTGTATGCCGGTGAACACCAACGGTGCGCCGGGTTGGGAAGGCCCGGGAGCCGGCCTTTGCCCGTCATGGGAGAGCCACTGGGCCGCGTACCCGAGTGCGGTGACCCGGGCGAGCGACACGATCGGACGTCCCGACGCGACGGCGGTCACCAGATCATGGTGCAACCGGGCGGGATCGCTGCCGCGGCGCAGCGGCAATTGGATCCCGGAGACGAAGTTCGCGAGCGGATTGGTACCGGTCGGCAGGTACCTGCGCAGGTCGACTGGCAGTGTGCCGACGTCGTCGACAGGTATTCCGGAAGCCGTCAGTGCGCGGGTGAGGCCACTGACGACCAGCGCGAACAGGCTGACACGCGGGAGGGTCGCGTCCCGCCACCGACGGAGCTCGCCGAGCACGTCCGCAGGCATCACGGCTACCGCCACCGCATGAGATCCGCGCCGGGTCGGGACCGAGCCCGCGTCTGTCGGAAACTCATCGGCCGGCGCGAACTCCGGACGCGCGATCCTGGTCTCACGCATCGACCGGAACACGTCCAACACCCGCGTGGGACGTGATCCGAAGACCCGCAACGCCGCGGTACCCAGGCCGTCCCGCCGCCGGGAGATCTGCGAAAGCATGTCGGGGTCGCGGGGCGTGATCGCACCGGTGATGACCTGATGGGCCAGGAGCCCGAATCGGATCTCACCCACGCCGTGATCGTGTTCGGTGCGCAGGTAGCGTCCGGCGAGGGTGACTCGCATCGGCGCGATCGGCCGGCCGGTCGGGATCAGGAGCTCGAGGGGATCGGCGGGCTCCTCGATGACCTCGATCGACTCGAGGAGGCGCTGCGGGTCGTGAATCCAGTGTTCGCCCGCGGTGTCGGGGCGCAGCGCTATGCGTGTTCGCGGACCGAAGGAAGCGAAGGCCTCGAGATTGCGCCGGACCGCGTCCGGATCCGGAAGGTTGACGGGTCCGATCAGTCCGGTTCCGGGTTCGCCGAGATGTACGCGGTCGCGCAGCCGGATACGTGCTCGGTTCACCGGCATCCTTCCGATACGCTCCTGTTGCACACCTGTGAGGGTACTCACTTAGGACCACCTTGTTTTGATTAGGCTAGCCTTGTTAAATGTCTTTAGCTTAACGATCGCTTAGAGCGAGCTTCGAATCCCAACGCGACGTTCGACACCCAGCAACGACCTCGACACCCAGCAACGACAGGGCCCACACATGCACGACGCATCCGGCAACGACGGACGAACCGACAACGTGACTGAGCTGCCGGTGGGGGCGGAATCCTCCGTACGGCAGGACCGGCCCACCGTTTCGGTGATCATCCCCGCGATGAACGAGGCGAAGAACCTGCCCTACGTCGCCCACCGTATGCCCGACGGCATCGACCAGATCGTCTTCGTCGACGGAAACTCCTCGGACGACACCGTCGCCGTCGCCCAATCGCTGTGGCCGGACGCGACTTTCGTGGTCCAGAGCCGATCCGGCAAGGGCAATGCGCTCGCCTGCGGCATCGAGGCATGCAGTGGCGACATCATCGTCATGATCGACGCCGACGGGTCGACCGACCCGGCCGAGATCCCGCTGTTCGTCAAGGCACTCACCGACGGTGCCGACTTCGCCAAGGGCAGCCGTTTCGTCGACAACGGCGGTAGCACCGACATCACCACTCTGCGCCGCATCGGCAACAAGGGACTCAACACGATCGTCAACGTCGCGTTCCACACCAAGTTCTCCGACCTGTGCTACGGCTACAACGCCTTCTGGGCGCGGCACGCCGAACTCATGGAACTTCCGCCGACGCAGTACTCGCGCGCGCAGTGGGGTGACGGATTCGAGATCGAGACCGTCATCAATGTGCGCCTGGCCACGGCCGGTATCAAGATCACCGAGGTCGGCAGCTTCGAAGGTCCTCGTCTGCACGGGCGCAGCAACCTCAACGCCTACAGTGACGGCATGCGCGTGCTGCGTACGATCCGTCAGGAATGGCAGCACTGGAAGGCCCACCGGGCGGCCGAGCGGCACGGTGTCCGCGCCGGCAGCGCGGTGACGGTGTCCGCCGGCGAACTGGCCGGGTGAGCCGGTCCCAGCCGGGAATCGCCCGTAACTCACTGGCCGTCGCGATCTCAGGGATCGTCACCGGCGGTCTAGGTTTGATCTACTGGATCGCGGTCGGTCGGCTCTACCCCGCAACCGAGGTCGGAGCGGCCGCGGCGACCATCTTCGCGGCTTCCATGCTTGCTTTGTTCGGTAACCTCGGCCTCGGCGCCTACTTCGAACGATTTCTGCCGGTCGCAGGTGCACAGTCAGGACGACTGGTGATCGGCGGTTTGGCGGTCGGGGTACTCGGTGGCGGGATTCTCTCCGCGGCCTTTCTCGTTTTCGGGCCCATCAACGAGATGTTCGCCGACGGTTGGCAAATCGCGTTCTTCCCGGTAGCGGTCGCCGCGATGTCGCTGTCCGCGCTGAGTGATCACGTCTGTATCGGCCTGCGACGTGCCGAATGGTCGGCGATCAAGAACGTCCTGCACGCAGTGATAAAGCTCGGTGCCGCCGCGGGAATGGCATCGCTATGGGGTCGGCAGGGCATCGTTGCGACATGGGTACTGACCGCCCTGCTCGGGGCGGGAATTCTCTGGGTGGTCGTGATCCGGGAGATCCGCCGCCGCGTCGCTACGGAACATGCCCAGTGTGCGCTGCCACCGCGCCGCGACCAGCAGCGGTTCATCGTCGGCAACTACGGCATCTACGTGGCGACCTCCCTGATGCCGCTGTTGCTTCCGATGATCGTGATCGCTCACGTCGGGGCAGGACAGAACGCGTACTTCGCCATCGTGTGGCAGCTCATCACCGCTGTCATCTTGCTGCTGACAATGTTGACCGGGCCATACGTCGCGGAAGCGAGTTCGGGTGACACCGACCTGCGGCACCTCACCTACCGATTCATCCTGATCATGTTGGGCGTCTCCACAGCGGCGACGGTCGGACTGATGACGGTGGGGCCCCTGTTTCTTCGGCTTGCCGGGGATGACTACGCGGACAACGGGACCGGCCTGCTGCGGATGTGTGCGCTGTCGCTGCCGCTCACGGCCGTCGCGCTGATCTTCGTCGCCGTCAGCCGAGTGCGGAATCGTCTGCTGCCCGCGTTGGCTGCGCAGATCACCGGAGCCGTCGTCAGCCTGGGGCTCGCCGTGATCCTGCTGAGCCGCTACGGACTGATCGGGGTCGGCTGGGCGACGATTTCCGCGGAGGCCCTCATCGTGGCACTGGTCATCGTGCCGCTGGTCCGGGCGGTGCGCGACCTGGTCCGGGTGGGTGAACTACCCGGCTACGGCTCGGTGAGTTCGGATGCTTCCGGCGCAGTGTCGAAATAGCCCGACTTGGCCAGCGCCGAGTACGAACCCATCACGTCATACACGGCAACCCAATCGATGTCGATCGATGACTCCAGGGGCCGTGGTTCGGTGGCCGCACACGGGTGCTTGCCCCACTCCTCGCGGATTTCGCAGGCGCCCGCACCCATCTGCAGACCCATCCACATGGGCGTGATCGGGACATGTTCGGCCGACCGGGAAATCGCCCATACTTCGCCGTCGAGAAGGTAGCGGACAACACCGGGGGCCCACTCGACACCGACCGTGTGCCATTCGGTGAAGTCACCGGCGATGTGCGCGTTTGCCTTCCGATTCACCTTTCCGTCCCGCCAATGCAGGAAGCCGGTGATTCCGTCGCGACCGGACGACACGTCCTCGGCGAAGTCGATCTCCGGCGGCCACTGCTCATTCTGTGGCCACAGCAGAAAATGGTAGGAGATATCGGCACTCGGTTCGACCTTGTACCGGACTTCCCAGCGACCGTACTTCTGGGTCACCGGCCAGTTCGACACGCCACCGATCTGCCATTCGTCGCCGTCACGTCTGCTGTGCAGACGCAACACACCGTTGTCGATGGAAACCATCGACGGATGCCACTTGCCGTACTTGTCGCCATCGGGTCGGCCGGTGTAGGCCGTCCAGTTCTCGCCGAGCTCGCAGCGGTTGAAATCATCGATGAACACCGACTGCCAGATGTTGTCGACCGCGGGCGGCGGCGCCACACCGCTGACTGTCGCACGATGCTGACAGTTCAGATTTCCCCCCGCAGCGTCGTTTCCGCCGCCTCCGCTGCACGAGGTCAGGACCAGCGCGGCGGCGAGGGGGGCGATACTCATCCGGTTCAACCGTCGGCGTCGTGCTTTCACCATGCCATCTCCACAAGCCGTTGAAAGGTCAGGATGGCGGCCAAGACCGTGAACACCAGCGTGCCGGCGCCGATCGCATGAGCGACCGGACCTCGGCCGACCGATCCCCAATCACCGACCTCACGTTCTTGCAGCACGGCTCCTGCCACGATGAAGATGCCGGCAAAGACCAGCATGACGGCGGCCATCAGTTGTCCTTTCCTTCAGACCGGGCGACTTCTGCCGACAGATCCACGGCCGGCGCGTCCACGAAGTGCAGAATTCTCACCGAGTCCGTATCGACGAACATCTTGTAGTCGTCGAGTTTGAGGATTTCAGCGACGTCGGCTTCCATTTCGGCAGTGGGTTTACCCCGCTGCAAGTCCATCATCGCGATGCCCTGGTGGGTGATCAGCACATAGTCGGGCCGACGGTTCTCGGTACATTGCGCCAGATTGTCCAGACACGGGAAGCTGTCGATGTAGCCGATGGTAGGAGCGTTGGGGTCCATCGAACGCCGCGGGACCACCGCATGCGCGGCATGGCTGAACACCATCACCGACGACCTGGGCGGGATCTTGTTGATCAGCCCCTGAGTGAGGATGTCCTCGGCTTTCGTGGATGATTCGAAGGCGGCGTTGAGGCCACGGTTGGTGGTTTCCAGTACACCGACTCCCAGAGCCAGGGCGATCGCCAACAGCGTCACTGCCACGGTGGGCAGTCGCCGGAGGCTTCGCGATGCCCAGACGAGGACGAGCGCCACGAACGGTGCCAACGTCGGGGACGCGAACAGGAAGACGCGGATGATCATCTCGCCGCCATAGCTTTGCAGCGCAACCAGTACGAACGGTGCGGCACACAGCAAACCCGAGATCAGCCAGGTGCGGCGGCGCCGGAACCTGAGCCAGCCGATGAACGCCACGACGACGAAGAGCCCGGAGGCTGCGATTCGTAGATACTGCATGGTCGTGTAGGTCGGGTCGCCGTTGAGGCGCTGCCCGACACCCCGGTTGACCGAGTAACCGATCTGACCGACCTCGTTGAAGAGCGAGTTGAGGTGGCCAGTCCAGAAATCGGTTGCGCCGTAGCTGAACCAGGCGGCGAACACCAATCCCGCGGCGATCCACAGGGTGCGGTATCGGGTGGTACCGGTGACCGCGAACGCCGCGAGCGCGAGCACCGTGAGCATAGGCGTCATCTGATGCGACACGGTGTTCGCTGTGATGATCAGCAGCAGCGTCGCGCCGACGGCCAGTGTCCGGCCCGGACCGAAACCGGGCACCCGGCCAGGTGTCCGCCTGCCGACGCTCAACGCGGCGCCGAGTCGGCCCGGCAGAATCCGGTCGACGCCCGCGGCCGTCGGCAACGGTGCGCGTCGCAATTGCCACAGCAGTGTGCCGAGGATGGCGACGTACCCCAGACCGGCGACGGCCTGGGGGGCGAAATAGTCCTGCTGATACCAGTTGAATGCCTGGTAGAGCACGACTGACAGCCACGCGATCCGGGCGTTGCCGCCGATCGCCGAGCCGATGGCGTACAAGCCGAAGCACATCAACGGACCGAACACGACCGGTGCCCAGAACAGCACGTCGGTGAGATCGGCGAACCCGCCCGCCTCCTGAATGTGTGCGGCCAGCGAGAAGAATCCGGCCCAGCTGTAGCGGGCGTCCTCGAGGGTGGGCAGACGATGCATCGCGGCCATGGACGCGGCGAACCCACGGTGTACGAAGGCGGTGGGCACCGATGTCTCGCCGGTGGCCACCGCCACCAGCATCGTGTTGTATACAACCGCGAGCGCGGCGGCGGCCGCCATCACGATGTGATCGATGTGTGTGGCGCGCAGCGTGACGACGATCGTGATAACCAGCAGGGCGAGTCCGACGAAGTACCACGGCCCGACCAGGGCGATGACCCCATAGGGGCCGGCCTTCAGCACGTCGATGCCCCGCGCCGAGACGATGAACAGCGCGAGCGAGACCGCCAGTGCGGCGAGCAGAGCCAGTCGTGTACGAGTCCAGTGCGCACGGGACAGGCTGAGCGACCCGGTGCGGAAGTTGCCCGGCACTGTCCGGAATGCGGCGATCGACGCAGCCAGGCCTACCGCGGCCAGGAGCGTCTGGGTCCGTGCGGGATGCCACCATTCGAGCACCATCGACGTTTGCGTGACGAGGATGTTGACCGACAGTGAGGTCGAGACGATCAGTGCCGTGGCCAGCGCCCGGCCCGGAATACGCAATGCGACGACAAGCGGTACGCCGGGGAGCAGGAACACGCCGAGCAGTACCGCGGGAATCCGGATGACGCCGGGGACATCCAGACCGGCCCAGTCGGCGACGGCGACGGCGAGCGCGAGGGCTGCCACTGTGACCGCCACCCGGAGCGCGGCACCGGGATGCCAACCATAGGGCACCACGCGGGGCGCGGGCATCACCGAGCCGGCGCGGTTGTCGTCCGTTCGGTGTTCGGCGGTCTCGGTGGGGCCCGATCCGGGCCGGTCGATCAATGTCACGTGCGATCTCCCACTGGGTTCTTTCTGGTGGTTCGCCGACGGAGGCTCCACGCACACTTCGGGTACGGAAGGGCCCCGACCATCCCCTGAACTGTGCCTGCACCGGTGGTGATCACCCCGAGGAGCATGATCACCAGGCGTACAGGCGCGAAGACATCACCGCGGCCGAGCTGTGCGAGGTAGCGCACGACACCACCGGTGATCGTGCGGGTGAGGTACGACGCTTCCGCGGAGAACGCCGATTGCGCGCCCGCGATCGCACTCAGCTTCGCCTTCGACCGACCCTCGTGGCGACATCGGGACAGGAAGTAGCGGACGGTCTGTCGGACTTGAGGTACCTGATGGTCGACGGCGAAACGGCTGTCGCGGATCACCAGGGAATGGGGAAGGGTGTCCGGTAGCTCGACCCCCATCGGGGTTTCTCCGCAGCCGGGGGGTGGCGCCCCGCCGGGGCCCGGGTGGGAGCGAAAACCGCCGATCTTGACCAGCTCGGCCCGGCGCACAGCCATTGCTGCACCGATCGGGTTGCGCACCTGGCTGCCCGAGGCGGCGATTCCGCGGTAGTCGCAGCCGACGACCCAGCCGAATTCGTCGGGGAACCAGCGGGGGGCGCCGCCCTCCCATGCCGCGTGGACACCGCCGCCGACTGCCACCACTTCGGGACGGGACTCGATCACCGAACGCAGCTGGGCCAGCGATCCGGGACGCAGCAGAGCGTCGTCGTCGAGGTAGACGAGCACGTCCTGATCGGCGTTTGTCATGCCGGTGTTGCGGGCCCCGGACAGACCTTGGGTATGGGTGTTGGCGACGATGTGCAGGTCGGGGGCGTCGACGGCGGGGAAGGCACCGGCAGCTCCGAAATGCCGGATGAGTCGGGCCTGCAGGTCGGCATTGTGGTCGACGACCACGACGACGCGGTCGCCGGTGCGCAGCTGAGCGCCGGCGACCCCGATACCATCGATCAGGAGTTCCCAGCGCGCTGCGGTGTAACAGCAGATCACCGCGCACAGCGTCGTACCGCTCGGTGACATACCGGTTACGGGCATGCCGATCGGGAGTGGTGTTGGCACAGATCAGGTCTCCGTCTTATGAGGCGAGGCTAACCTAGCCTAGTGTTGGCATTGTTCGTTTACCAAACGGGCAGTCGCGCCGTGGCGAGTGCCGCATTCGGAGCCTTATGTGACCTGGTACGCAACTCCGGTCGAGGGTGGTCGTGTGCCCGGATCGTCGCCACCGGTGACGATGCGGGTCAAAGCGGACGTGACCGGTAGACTGGCGCGACGTGATTACCGCGACCGACCTTGAGGTCCGTGCCGGAGCTCGGACATTGCTGTCGGCCCCCGGATCGGCACTACGCATCCAGCCCGGCGACCGCATAGGGCTCGTCGGACGCAACGGCGCCGGAAAGACCACCACCCTGCGCATTCTGGCGGGCGAGACGGAGCCCTACGCCGGAACCATTCTGCGCAGCGGCGAACTGGGCTATCTGCCGCAGGATCCGAAGGAAGGCGACCTCGACGTCGTCGCCAAGGACAGGGTGCTGTCCGCGCGTGGTCTCGACGCCATCCTGCATCAGATGGAGAAGCAGCAGGCACTGATGGCCGAATCGGCCGACGACAAGATCCGCGACAAGGCGGTGGCCAGGTACGGTCGGCTCGAGGAGCGCTTCGCCGCACTCGGCGGTTACGTGGCCGAGTCGGAGGCCGCGCGGATCTGCAGCAGCCTGGGCCTGCCGGACAGGGCGCTCGCCCAGCCGTTGCGCACCCTGTCGGGTGGCCAGCGCCGACGCATCGAGTTGGCGCGGATCCTATTCGCCGCCTCGGACGGCTCCGGCAAGTCCGACACCACACTGCTGCTCGACGAACCCACCAACCACCTCGACGCCGACTCCATCACCTGGCTGCGTGGCTTCCTGCAGAACCACGACGGCGGCCTGGTCGTGATCAGCCACGACGTCGAGCTGCTGGCCGATGTGGTGAACCGGGTGTGGTTCCTGGACGCGGTGCGTGGTGAGGCCGATATCTACAACATGGGCTGGAAACGCTACCTCGATGCCCGCGCCACCGACGAGCAGCGCCGCAAACGTGAACGCGCCAACGCCGAGAAGAAGGCGTCGGCGCTGCGGGCCCAGGCTGCCAAACTCGGTGCCAAGGCCACCAAAGCGACCGCCGCACAGAACATGCTGAAACGGGCCGACCGGATGATCGATGCTCTCGATGACGAGCGGGTGGCCGACAAGACCGCCAAGATCCGCTTCCCCGAACCCGCCGCCTGCGGCCGGACCCCGCTGATGGCCAAGGATCTGACCAAGGTTTATGGGTCGCTGGAGATCTTCACCGGCGTCGACCTTGCCATCGACAAGGGCTCACGCGTGGTGGTGCTCGGCCTCAACGGTGCCGGCAAGACCACGCTGCTGAAGATCCTCGCGGGCGTCGAGAAGCCCGATCTGGGTGAGCTGGAACCCGGATTCGGGTGCAAGATCGGCTATTTCGCTCAGGAACACGACACTCTCGACGACCATGCGACAGTGTGGGAGAACATCCGGCACGCAGCTCCCGACGCCGGTGAGCAGGATCTGCGCGGTCTGCTCGGTGCGTTCATGTTCACCGGACCGCAACTGGAGCAGCCCGCCGGAACCCTGTCCGGCGGTGAGAAGACTCGTCTGGCGCTGGCCGGTCTCGTCTCGTCGGCCGCCAACGTGCTGTTGCTCGACGAGCCCACGAACAACCTCGACCCGCAGTCCCGCGAGCAGGTGCTCGACGCGCTGCGCTCCTACAAGGGGGCGGTCGTCCTGGTCACCCACGACCCGGGCGCCGCGGCGGCCCTCGATCCGCAGCGCGTGATCCTGCTGCCCGACGGCACCGAGGACCACTGGAGCGACGAGTACCAGGAACTCATCGAACTCGCCTGACGGCCATCGCCGGTCAGTGGGCTCGGGGCTGCTCGCGTGCTCGGGGCTGTGTGGGCGTTCAGGATTGTTTGGGATAGGTGATGCAGTCGTCGCTGATGGGGCCGGCCGACCATTTGGTCTTGTTCTCGCGGTCCAGGCATGTCTTGCGCAGGATGACCAGCAGCGGGCGGCCCGACTGGACCTGGCCGGACAGTACTCCTTGTGGATCCCAGAAGGCGCAGTAGCCCGACTCGTTGGGCATCAGTTCCTTGCAGCGGCTTATCACCGTCTCCTGCTTGAGATTGATGCAGCCCAGCTGGTTGACGATCTCGCTGGACATCTTGCCGTACGTACCGGTCTGCGCGGTGGCCAGCGGAATCACCCGGATCCACCGGCAGCTTCGCGGAGTACCGGTGGCCGAACCGTCATGCACATAGCCCGTCGAGTCGATGGTGCCGGCCAGGTTGGCTGACGACGCGGCCGTCGTCGACGCACCTGTGGATGCGCTCGACGAACTCGGTGTTGCGGTGGTCGTTGTGTCCGAGTCGTCACCGGACGACACCGCTACCGAGACCGCGACGATCACCGCGATCAACGCGAGCACACCGATCCCCACCAGCCACGCCAGGCCGGCCCGGGACTTTCCGGGAGGCCGGGAACTGCCCGGTGGCTGCTCGCCCGAGAACGCACCCAGCGGGTAGGTTCCGGCGGTGGCCTGTCCACCCTGGAAACCGCCCTGCGTGTTGGCGCTGTAGGGGAGCGTGCCGCCCTGAGCGTGGCCGTACCCCAGTTGCCCTGTCGGGTTGTGGACTGCCGGATTCTGGGCTGTCGGGTTGTGGACCGGTGGGTAGATGCCGTGCGGACCCGCGACCGGTGTACCGGACGTGCGCGGGGCCTGCGCCGGGAAGGTAGCCGAACTCGCGCCACCGTTCGGCGCGACCTGTATCGACCGCTCGAGGGCGTCGACGAACTCGGCGCAGGACGCGTAGCGATCCATGGGTTTCTTGGCCAGCGCGCGCTCGAACACCGGATCGGCGGAAGACAGATCGTCCCGGTACTGCGACAGCTTTGACGGTGGCAAGGTCGCGATCGCGATCATCAGCTGGGTGACCGTCTCGGCCTGGAAGGGCGTTTTCGCGCTGAGAAGCTCGAATGCGGTGCACGCGAGGGAATAGACGTCGGAGGCCCCCACCGCGTCGCCCGAGAACGTTTCCGGAGCCGAGTAGGCGACCGTGCCGATGTACATGTTGGCGTGGGTGATGCGAGGATCACCCTCCGGACGGGCGATACCGAAATCCAGGACGTAGGCCCGGTCGATGCGGCCGCTGCGGTTGCGGCTGACCATCAGGTTGGCCGGCTTGATGTCGCGATGCACGACGTGCTGATCGTGCGCGTAGTCGATCGCCTCGGACACCGACCGCAGCACAGTGATGGCCTCGGCGTCGGTCAGCGTTGCCTTGGTGAGGTCGGTGCCCTCGACGTAGACCATGGTGAACCACGGTCTGCCGCTGTCGGTGGTGCCGTAGTGATAGATGTCGGCGATCGACGGATGACCGAGCCTGGCCGCCGTACGGGCCTCACGCTCGAAGCGGGCGACCGCTTCGTCGTCACCGGTGGTGTGCAGCAGTTTGAGGGCCTCACGACGACCGAGCCGGACATTCTCGACCAGGTACACCTCACCCATCCCACCGACACCGAGCTGCGAGAGCACGCGATAGTGCTCGGCGAAGATCGCCCCTGGTTTCATGTCCCCCTCTTCCGGGCTGGGCACTGCTGGTCACGGTGTCGCGTGTACTGGCTGCTCAAAACCCTACCGAAGACACGCCGCCCAACCCACCTCGCGCGGTGCCGGCCCTTCGGTCGAACGACACGGCACCGACACCTGACTGCCGATGTGGTCACCGTCCGATTCGTACCGACTCCTCGACCAGGTCGAGCACCGCCGTCAGGTCGTCGGTGGGCTGCCCCGATGCCAGCCGCGTGATCAGTCCGTCGAGAACCAGATCCAGGTAACTCTGCAGCACGTCGGTCGGCACGTCGTTGCGCAAGCGGCCCGCTTCGCGGCCTCGCTCGAGACGGGCATGGGTGGCCGCCTCCAGTTCGGCCGAATGCGCCAGCCACGCCGCGCGGAACGAATCGTCGGTACGCAGCTTACGGGCGATTTCCAGCCGGGTGGCAAGCCAGTCGAAATCGTCGGGATCGGCCAGCACATTGCGCATGACCTGCACCAGGCCCTGTTCGGCGGCGACGTCGGCCATCCGTTCGGTGTCCTCGTGGGCGAGGGCGAGGAACAGTGCCTCCTTGTCCTTGTAGTGGTGGAAGATCGCTCCGCGCGACAGCCCGGTGGCCTTCTCGATCCGGGAGACCGTCGCGCCGTCATATCCGTACTCCGCAAAGCAGCGCCGCGCGCCGTCGAGAATTTCCCGACGACGCGCGGCGAGCCGGTCATCACTGACCTTGGGCACGATCAGCTCAGCTGTTGATCATGTTGCGAAGCACGTACTGCAGGATGCCGCCGTTGCGGTAGTAGTCGGCCTCACCGGGTGTGTCGATGCGCACCTTGGCGTCGAACTCGATGACCGAGCCGTCCTCCTTGGTGGCGGTGACCTTCATCGTCGCCGGGGTGATGCCCTCGTTGAGTTTCTCGATGCCGACGATGTCGATGACCTCGGTGCCGTCCAGACCCAGCGACTTGTGCGACTCGCCCTCGGGGAACTGCAGCGGAACCACACCCATACCGATGAGGTTGGAGCGGTGGATACGCTCGAACGACTCGGTGATGACGGCCTTGACGCCCAGCAGGACGGTGCCCTTGGCGGCCCAGTCACGCGACGAACCGGAGCCGTACTCCTTGCCGCCGAGCACGACCAGCGGGATGCCGGCCTTCTTGTAGTTCTCGCAGGCGTCGTAGATGAACGACTGCGGGCCGCCCTCTTGCGTGAAGTCGCGGGTGTAGCCGCCGGACACACCGTCGAGTAGCTGGTTCTGCAGACGGATGTTGGCGAACGTACCGCGGATCATCACCTCGTGGTTGCCGCGACGGCTGCCGAGCGAGTTGTAGTCCTTGCGGGCCACACCGTGCGAGTCGAGGTACTGCGCGGCCGGGGTGCCGGGCTTGATCGGGCCGGCCGGCGAGATGTGGTCGGTGGTGACCGAGTCGCCGAGCACCGCCATCACGCGCGCGCCCTTGATGTCCTTGACCGGCGCCGGTTCCATCGTCATGCCGTCGAAGTACGGGGCCTTGCGCACGTAGGTCGAATCCTCGTTCCACTCGAAGGTGTCGCCCTCCGGGGTGGACAGGTTGCGCCAGTGCTCGTCACCCTTGAACACATCGGCGTAGGACTTGCGGAACATGTCCTGGCTGATGGCCTGCTTGATGGTGTCGTCGATCTCCTGCGCCGACGGCCAGATGTCCTTGAGGAACACGTCGTTGCCGTCGGTGCCGGTGCCGAGCGGCTGCGACTCGAAGTCGAAGTCCATGGTGCCGGCCAGGCCGTAGGCGATGACCAGCGGCGGCGAGGCCAGGTAGTTCATCTTGACGTCGGGGGAGATGCGACCCTCGAAGTTACGGTTGCCCGACAGAACCGCCGCGACCGACAGATCGTTGTCGTTGATGGCCTTGGAGATCTGCTCGGGCAGCGGGCCGGTGTTGCCGATGCACGTGGTGCAGCCGTAACCACCGAGGTAGTAGCCCAGCTTCTCCAGGTACGGCCACAGGCCGGCCTTCTCGTAGTAGTCGGTGACGACCTGCGAACCGGGAGCCATGTTGGTCTTGACCCACGGCTTGGTCGACAGACCCTTCTCGACGGCCTTCTTGGCCAGCAGAGCGGCGCCCAGCATGACCGACGGGTTGGAGGTGTTGGTGCACGAGGTGATACCGCAGACCACGACGGCGCCGTGGTCCATGATGAACTCGCCGCGCTCCTCGTCGACCACGCGGACCGGCTTGGTCGGACGACCCTCGGCGCCGTCGGCCGCCGACTGGACGATGACCGCGTCCTCCTCGGCGAAGCTCAGCGAAGCCGCATCCGGCACGGACTCCTCGACATCGGTGGTGGCCGGGGTCAGGCCCTCCTCGACGTAGTTGTGGATGTCCTTGCGGAAGGCGATCTTCGACTCCGAGAGCAGGATGCGGTCCTGCGGGCGCTTGGGGCCGGCGATCGACGGGACGACGGTGGCCAGGTCGAGTTCGAGGTATTCGGAGAACACCGGCTCGTGGTCGGCCTCGTGCCACATGCCCTGCTCGCGGGCGTAGGCCTCGACGAGCGCGAGCGATTGGTCGTCGCGGCCGGTCAGGCGCAGGTAGTTGATGGTCTCCTCATCGATCGGGAAGATCGCGCAGGTGGAGCCGAACTCGGGGCTCATGTTGCCCAGGGTGGCGCGGTTGGCCAGCGGCACCTCGGCCACGCCCTTGCCGTAGAACTCGACGAACTTGCCGACGACGCCGTGCTTACGCAGCATGTCGGTGACGGTGAGGACCACGTCGGTGGCGGTCACGCCGGGCTGGATCTCGCCGGTCAGCTTGAAGCCGACGACGCGCGGGATGAGCATCGACACCGGCTGGCCGAGCATGGCGGCCTCGGCCTCGATACCGCCGACGCCCCAGCCGAGCACGCCCAGGCCGTTCTCCATGGTGGTGTGCGAGTCGGTGCCCACGCAGGTGTCGGGGTAGGCCTGGCCGTTGCGGACCATCACGGTGCGGGCCAGATATTCGATGTTGACCTGGTGCACGATGCCGGTGCCCGGGGGGACGACCTTGAAGTCGTCGAACGCGCCCTGGCCCCAGCGCAGGAACTGGTAGCGCTCGGAGTTGCGCTCGTACTCCAGCTCGACGTTGCGCTCGTAGGCGTCGGCGCGGCCGAACACGTCCAGGATGACCGAGTGGTCGATGACCATTTCGGCGGGCGAGAGGGGGTTGACCTTGTTTGGGTCGCCGCCCAGGGCCGTGACGGCCTCACGCATGGTGGCCAGGTCGACCACACAGGGGACACCGGTGAAGTCCTGCATGATCACGCGGGCCGGCGTGAACTGGATCTCGATGTTGGGCTGAGCGTTCGGGTCCCAGTTGGCCAGGGCGTCGATGTGCTCGGTGGTGATGTTGGCGCCGTCTTCGGTGCGCAGCAGGTTCTCGGCGAGCACCTTGAGCGAGTAGGGGAGTTTCTCGGTGCCGGGTACCGCCTTGAGACGGAAGATCTCGTAGGACTCGTCGCCGACCTCAAGGGTTCCGCGGGCGCCGAACGAATTGATACTCACGTTGTATTCCACTCTCCTCGTAACCGACGGGCTGCGTCGGTGTGTATTTGTAGATCTCCCGAAGTCGATCCGGCCGACGGGCTGCGTCGGTGTCGTGCAAAGTCCGTGCCTGGTGCGCGTGGACCGAACTCCCCGTGGGGAGCCCCGACCCCCCGGAGGGAGTCCCAACTCCCCGGAGGGAGTTACTGTGTGGAGCTTGCCACCGTTGTCCGCGTCGGGCCGGTCATTTGCCAACTGTTTGTCGACCGAAGATCGATCGGGCAGCTCGCGGCGGCCGGGGCCACGGTGGGCGGGGGCGTGGTCGTCGGCGGTGCGGCGACTCCATCAGCATAACAGTACGCTCGTACGGTTTACAACCCATTGGTCGAGGAACACGCCGATCGGGTGTGCGGAATGTGTCACGTCCGGCCGCAGCATCTAGATTCTGATGGGGACATCTCCATCTTGACGCAGGAGCAGGCCTTCGGTCGCGGCCCACGGCGGCCGGCGAGGCGAAATTAATCTCCGCGCAACGTGACGAAACCGAGGTAGCGGCAGTGAGTACTGGGACCGAGAGTACTGGGACCAACAGTGCCGGGACTGACAGTGCCGGAACGGACTCTACGGGTCCGGGCTTGACCGGGCAGAGCACGGGCGAGTTATTGGCGATCGGTCCGCTGGCCGCCCCGCATCCGAGAAACACACAAGTGGGCTCGGGAATCAAGCTCGGACCGCTGCGCAAGGACCTCGCCGACGACAACGTGTCCGCGCCCGCCGACCAGGTGCCCGCGCTGCGGGAGATCGTGGCCAAGGCGGCGAAGGACGGCCACGACGTCCACTTTGTCGTGCTCACCGAACGCCAGCCCGTCTTCACCAACTATCGCGACATCGCCACCGCTTTGCAGAAGGACACCTCGGGCACCGTCATCGTCATCGGGCCCAATGCAGTCGGCAGTGCATCGAACGAGTTCAGCCGCGTCACCCTCGAACAGGCCACCGACAACCTCAAGTTCGCCGATCAGACCCAGGCCGCACGACAGATGTACGACAAGATGACCGAGCCGTCCATCAACTGGACCGTGGCCACGCTAGTCCTGATCGTCGTCGTGGTCGTCGGCGCGGTGGCGGCCCGCCTGCTCGGGCGCCGCACCGACGTGTCCGGCCCCGAGGAGGGTGTCACCGAGGAAGGTGTCACCGAAGACGCCGCAACCGAGCAGCCCGTCACCGAGGAGGCCGTCAGCGGGTCGGGGGGTTCCGGTTGGGTGTTGCCGAATTGATACCTGCTCCCGTCGGGCTCTTTGCCCTGTTCGCGACGCGATCAAGGTAAGTCACGATTGTGTAATTTGTGGCAGATGGTTTGATCCATGCCCCATGTGACGTACGGTTTCTGTGTCAACAGAGTGTCTGATGTGATCTACGTTGCTCATGTGACATGGTGGACCGGTGGGACGAGGCAGGGAGTTCATTGGTGACGCGACGTAACGCACCTGCGCCACGGCTGATCCGCTGGGTAACCGCGGTGGCGGTCCTGCTCATCATCGCGATGTGCGCCGGCGTCGCCGAAGGCGCGCCCGGCAAGTCCAAGCGTGCGACCTCGCGCCAGGCTCAGCTCATCACGCAGATCGCCGGTGTCGACCAGAACATCGCCGACCTCGACAACGCCGTCGCCATCCGGCAGGAACAGGTCAACAAGGCGATCGTCGACTACCAGAACGCCATCGCCGCCGAGCAACTCGCCAACACCGCCGCCGCGGGCGCGCAACGCGAACTTGAGCTATCCGTCCGCGCCGTCGAGGAGGCGCAGGAAGAGTTCAATGAATTCATTCGCACGGTGCAGAGGCGAGGCAACACTCGCGGCACGATGGCCGACTACCTGTCTTCGGACGACCCCGATACCGTCCTGAACAAGATGACGGCCGTCGACCAAGTCGGCCGTCAGCAGCGGGCGATCATCACCCGGCTGCAGGTCGCGCGGAACCAGCAGGCGAACCGCGTCGCCGCCGCACAGGCCACCAAACGGCACGCATCGCTTGCCACCAGGGGCGCCGCCGACCGTAAGAACGACGCCATCAGCTCCGCCGCCCAGATTCGTAGGCAACTCGCCGACGAACAACAGCGTCGGACGACACTGGTCCGGCAGCGCAACGGCATCCAGAAACAACTGACGGAACTGCGTGGAGGCGGCCGCAAGAAGGTCGGCCTGGACACCCCCACCACCGGTTCGGCAGGCGGCACACTCCCAAGTGCCGGCGACATCGTCAACGGGTTGCTCGGCACCGACAACCCATCCATCAAAATGGCGGCCGACGCCGCCGCGAAACTTCTCCTCGACACCGGTCAGCAGCTGCTCGCCGCCCTCGTCGGACAGCAGCAACTGCCGCGTTCGGCACTGCTCGACGAGCTCGGCCTCGGTGGCGCCAACCTCGGCAGCAGCGGCCCCAACAGCATCGTCAGCCGTCTGCAGACCGGGTCTGCCGCACCCTTGTTCGGCAGCAGCGGCGGCCGTGGCGGCGGCGTCATCAGACCCGGTCTGCGCGGCCCGCAGGCCGTCGAGATCGTCGTCAACCGTGCTCTGTCCCAGCTCAACGTGCCCTACGCGTGGGGAGGCGGAGGCCCCAACGGCCCCACCCAGGGCATCCGCGACGGCGGCGTCGCCGACAGCTACGGCGACTACAACAAGGTCGGCTTCGACTGCTCGGGCCTGATGATCTACGCCTTCGCCGGCGTCGGCATCGAACTTCCGCACTACACCGGCTACCAGTACAACGCTGGACCGCATGTGCCGCTGGCCCAGCGTAAACGTGGCGACATGATCTTCTACGGACCCAATGCCAGCCAGCATGTCGCGCTCTACCTCGGCGACGGCAAGATGGTCGAAGCACCCCAGTCGGGCTCCATCGTCAAGGTGTCGCCCGTGCGCACCACCGGCGCCATGCCCTACGTCGTCAGGTTGTTGTAGCCCTCGTACTGCTGGTGTCGCGCTCCTTCTTGGCGAGATTTCAGTTCGCTTGACTAGGCTGGGGCATCGACACACGAGCAGAGCCGTGCGACACCCCAGAACAGGAGCCAACGGTTGACCTCCCCGCAGTCACACACCGACCCGGCCGCCGCAGGTGCGGCCACGCTCAGCGAAGCAGACATCAAACTGCTCGAACGCACGATCTACGAGGTCAAGCGGGTCATCGTCGGCCAGGATCAGCTGATCGAACGGATCCTCGTCGGGCTGCTCGCCCGCGGGCACATCCTGCTCGAAGGCGTGCCCGGCGTCGCTAAGACGCTCGCCGTCGAAACCTTCGCCCGCGTCATCGGCGGCAGCTTCTCGCGCGTCCAGTTCACCCCGGACCTGGTGCCCACCGACCTCATCGGCACCCGGATCTACCGGCAGGGCCAGGAGAAGTTCGACACCGAACTCGGCCCGGTCGTGGCCAACTTCCTGCTCGCCGACGAGATCAACCGCGCGCCCGCCAAGGTGCAGTCCGCATTGCTGGAGGTGATGGCCGAACGGCACGTGTCGATCGGCGGCACCACCTACCCGATGCCCGATCCGTTCCTGGTGATGGCCACCCAGAACCCCATCGAGAACGAAGGTGTCTATCCACTGCCCGAGGCGCAGCGTGACCGGTTCCTGTTCAAGGTGCTGGTCGGCTACCCGTCGGTGGAGGAGGAACGCGAGATCGTCTACCGCATGGGCAACTCCGTGCCCACGGTGTCGCCGGTTCTCGACCCGCACACGATGGTCCGGTTGCAGAAGGTCGCGGGCAATGTGTTCGTCCACCACGCGCTCGTCGACTACGTCGTCCGCGTCATCAACGCCACCCGGCGGCCTGCCGAGGTCGGACTCACCGACGTTGCCGGCTGGCTCTCGTACGGTGCGTCACCGCGCGCCACACTCGGCATCGTCGCCGCTGCACGCGCGCTCGCCCTCGTCCGTGGCCGCGACTACGTGATCCCACAGGACGTCGTCGAGATGATCCCCGATGTGCTGCGGCACCGGCTGGTGCTCTCCTACGACGCCCTCGCCGACGAGGTGGACGCCGACCAGGTGATCACCCGCGTGCTGCAGACCGTCGGGCTGCCGCAGGTGGGTACCCAGGCCGCGGCCCCCGCCGGCTATCCGCAGAATCCGGCACCCGCTCAGGCCCAGCAGAACGGTCAGGTTCACATCGATCAGGCGGCACGCCCCTATGGCGGCCAATAGCGAACTGCCGTCGTTCGACGCCGGCCTGCTCAGCGATCCGCAACTCACCGCCGCACTCACCACACTCGAACTCACCGTTCGCCGCAAGCTCGACGGCGTGCTGCAGGGTTCTCACCTCGGGCTGATACCCGGACCGGGGTCCGAGCCGGGGGAGGCGCGGCCCTACCAGCCGGGCGACGACATCCGCCGCATGGAATGGTCGGTGACCGCCCGCACCACCGAGCCGCATGTCCGGCAGATGATCGCCGACCGCGAACTGGAGACGTGGCTGGTTGTCGACGCGTCGGCGAGCATCGACTTCGGCACCACCCGCTGCACCAAACGTGACCTCACCGTGGCCGCAGCCGCGGCCATCGTGCACCTCACGGCCGGCGGCGGCAACCGGCACGGGGCGATCATCGCCACCGGTGACAGAATCGTGCGGGTCCCCGCGGCCTCGGGGAGGGCGCACGCCCGCGCCCTGCTGAAAGCGGTCGCCACCACCACCCGCAGCCATGCGGGCGTGCGCGGCGACCTCAACGGTGCGATCGACGCGCTGCGGCGCCCACAGCGGCGGCACGGGCTGGCCGTGGTGATCAGTGACTTCCTCGGACCGATCAACTGGGACCGGCCACTGCGGGCCATCGGCGCCCATCACGAACTGCTCGCCGTCGAGGTGCTCGATCCACGCGACCTCGAGCTGCCCGCGGTCGGTGAGGTCACCCTCGCCGACGCCGAGAGCGGTGAGATCCGTGACTTCGACATCACCGAGCGCGTCCGCCACGACTACGCGGTGGCTGCTGCCGCGCACCGCGCCGACGTCGGCCGCACCATCCGGCGTTGCGGGGGATCGGTGATGTCACTGCGCACCGATCGCGATTGGGTCAACGACACCGTCCGGTTCGTCGGCGCCCGGCGCCGCGGCATGGCGGCGGGGGTGGGCTAGGCGATGTCCAACCTGTCGAGTCCGTGGTGGCTGCTGCTTGCCCTCGTGGTGGCGGCGCTGGCCGGTGTCTATGTCTATATCCAGCGCCTTCGTGCCCGGCGCGCGTTGCGGTTCGCCAACCTTGAGGTGCTCAATAGGGTCGCCCCGGTCAAGAGCAACCCCCTGAAGCACGTTCCTATCGCCCTGCTGGTGGTGTCGCTGCTGCTGCTGACCGTCGCGCTGTCCGGTCCACAGGCCGACCGCAAGGTCCCGCGCAACAAGGCGACCGTGATCCTCGTGATCGACGTGTCGCGCTCGATGAACGCCACCGACGTCGCGCCGTCCCGGATCAAGGCGGCGCAGGCCGCGGCCAAGAAGTTCGCCGACGAACTGACCGAGGGCATCAACCTTGGGCTGATCTCGTTTGCGGGCACCGCGTCGACGCTGGTGTCGCCGACCCCCGACCACACGGCCACCAAGGCCGCCGTCGGCAAACTACAACTGGCCGACAAGACCGCCACCGGTGAGGGCATCTTCGCCGCCATCCAGCAGATCCAGACACTCAACACCGTCCTCGGCGGCGACAAGGCCGCCCCGCCGGCCCGCATCGTGCTCCTGTCCGACGGCAAGGAGACCGTGCCCGACAACCCCAACAACCCGCGCGGCGCGTTCACCGCGGCCCGCAAGGCCAAGGAGGAGAAGATCCCCGTATCGACGATCTCTTTCGGCACGATGGGCGGCACCGTCGATCTCGAAGGCGATCAGGTCCCTGTACCCGTCGACGACGAGTCATTGCGCAAGATCGCCAATATCAGCGGCGGCGAGTTCTTCACCGCCGCCAGCCTCGACGAACTCAACCGGGTGTACGAGAAGCTGCAGAAGGACATCGGTTATGAGACGCGGCGGGGCGACAACTCGCGGCCATGGTTGATAGCCGGAACATTGCTGGCGATCATCTCCGCGTTCGCCGCCCTCGCCATCAACCGGCGCCTACCGTAAGACCCGACGGGTCAGCCCGCCCCCGTCGACAGACGACATCTCCACGACCGATAGGTTCTTGATCCATGGCAGACACCACTGACGTTCCTTCGCGCCCGGCGACCACACCGCGTTCGGTCCTGGTGACCGGCGGCAACCGAGGCATCGGTCTCGCCGTCGCTCAGCGCCTTGCCGCTGACGGCCACAAGGTGGCCGTCACCCACCGCGGATCCGGTGCCCCCGACGGCCTGTTCGGCGTGCAGTGCGACGTCACCGACGCCGAGTCCGTCGACAAGGCCTTCGCCGAGGTCGAGGCACATCAGGGGCCCGTCGAGGTGCTGGTGGCCAACGCGGGCATCACCGACAACATGCTGCTGATGCGCCTGTCGGAGGAGTCGTTCGAGAAGGTCATCGACGCCAACCTGACCGGTGCGTTCCGCTGCGCCAAGCGCGCCACCAAGGGGATGCAGCGCGCCAAGTGGGGCCGGATGATCTTCCTCGGCTCGGTCGTGGCGATGTCCGGTATCCCCGGGCAGGTCAACTACGCCGCCTCAAAAGCCGGACTGATCGGTATGGCCCGCTCCATCGCCCGTGAGATCGGAGTACGCAACATCACCGCCAACGTGGTGGCGCCCGGTTTCATCGAAACCGACATGACGGCTGCGATGGAGGACCGCTACGTCGAGATGGCCAAGCAGGCGATCCCGCTGGGCCGCACCGGCAAGCCCGAAGACGTTGCCGCGGCGATCAGCTTCCTCGCCTCGGACGAGGGCGGCTACATCACGGGTGCGGTGCTGCCGGTCGACGGCGGCATGGGGATGGGAAATTAGGGTGGGGAAAACCACAGTTATGGGCAACTAGGGGAGGACTGGAACCAATGACAGGCATTCTCGACGGCAAGACCGTCCTCATCACCGGCATCATCACCGACGCGTCCATCGCATTCCACGCCGCCGCCGTGGCCCAGGAGCAGGGCGCCAAGGTGATCATCACCGGCATCCCCGAACGGCTGCGGCTCATCGACCGCATCGCCAAACGCCTCCCGCAGGAGGTGCCGGCGGCGATTCCGCTCGACATCACCAACGAGGAGGATCTGGCGGCGCTGGCCGGGCGGATCACCGAACTCGCCCCCGAGGGTGTCGACGGCGTGGTCCATTCCATCGCGTTCGCACCCAAGACTTTGATGGGTCCCGACGCGGTGCCGTTCCTCGAAGGCCCCGGACCCGACGTCGCGAAATCGTTCGAGATCTCAGCCTGGAGCTACGCGGCGCTGGCCCGTGCGGTGCTGCCGGTGATGAACGAGGGCGGATCGATCGTGGGCATGGACTTCGATCCGCGGACCGCGATGCCGGACTACAACTGGATGGGCGTGTCGAAGGCGGCGCTCGAGTCGGTGAACCGCTATGTGGCGCGCGAGGTGGGCAACGCCAAGCGGATCCGGTCCAACCTCGTGGCCGCCGGACCTATCAAAACCCTTGCCGCCAAGGCAATTTCGGGTACAGCCACCGATGACGCGCGCAAGCTGACCATGCTCAACGAGTACTGGGACGGTGCCTCGCCGATCGGCTGGAACGTCGACGACCCGACCGTCGTCGGCAAGAGCGTCGTCGCGCTTCTGTCGGACTGGTTGCCCGGCACCACCGGCTCCATCGTGTACGTCGACGGCGGCGCCAGCCACAACACCTGGTTCCCCGACAACTTCCTCGGCTAGCCCTTCGGTGAAACCCTTTGACGCGCTGCTGTTTCTGTCGTTCGGCGGTCCGGAGAAACCGGACGATGTGATGCCGTTCCTGGAGAACGTCACCCGTGGGCGTGGCGTCCCCCGGGAGCGTCTAGAGGCGGTCGCGCAACACTACCTGCACTTCGGTGGGGTCTCACCGATCAACCAGTGCAACCGGGACATGATCGCCGCCCTGCGCGCCGAACTGTCGGCGCGCGGGCGGGATCTGCCCGTCTACTTCGGTAACCGCAACTGGCATCCGCTGGTCGCCGACACCGTCGAGCAGATGTATCGCGACGGTCATCGCCGGGTGCTGGTGTTCGGGACGTCGGCGTGGGGCGGATATTCGGGTTCGGTCCAGTACCACGAGGACATCGCCGGCGCGTTGGTCGAGCTGTCCCGCCGCATCCCGCAAGCCGCCGGTGATCCGATGCTCCTGCGTAAACTGCCCCAATTCTGTACCGAGCCCGCATTTCTCGACGCCTGCGCGAGCGCGGTACGCCGGGCGATCGACTCTCTGCCCGCCGACCCCGCCCCGCGTCTGGTGTTCACCGCCCACTCGATCCCCCTCGCCGCCGACCGCCGATTCGGCCCCGTGATCGACGGCCGCGGTATCTACTCCCGCCAGATCGCCGACGCCTGCGCCGCCGTCGCCCAGCGTCTCGGCATCACTGACTACGACCAGGTCTGGCAGTCCCGCTCGGGCCCACCCCAGGTCCCGTGGTACGAACCCGACATCTGCGACCACCTCGACACCCTCGCCGACAACGGCACCGAGTCCGTGGTGGTGTTCCCGATCGGTTTCATCTCCGACCACCTCGAAGTCGTGTGGGACCTCGACAACGAAGCCAAAACCCTCTGCTCCGAACGCGGTCTCGGATTCGCCCGCGCCGCCACCGTCGGCACCGACCCCACCTTCATCTCCCTGGTCGCCGACCTCACCGACCGCTACGCCGACGGCGCCGGCAACCTCGCCGCCCCCGGCGTCGGCGACAACGGCACCGGCAGCTGACCCGCGTCAGTCGGTGACCGACAGTTGTGAGACCAATCGGTTTCCCACCACTTGGTACTCACCATCGACGAGTTGGTACATGGTGATGAAGCCGTCGATGTCGTCGGAGTCGGCGTCGCCGCGAATGATCCAATAGTTCGGGATGCCGAGCGCGGCGTAGACGCGCACCTTGTCGACGGCGTCGCGGTCCTCGCTTCCGGCCGATACGGCCTCGATGACGGTGTGGATGTTGGTGGCGTCGTGGGTGGTGCTGTTCTTGGCGGGACGGTATCCGCTCTCGAACACGACGCCGTCGGCGACGAAGTTGTTTCGGCCGGTCTCGCCTCTGGCGAAGCCGCTGTCGGCGACATACTGTTCACCGGCGACCTCATGACCGAGCCGCAGCCAGTGTTCGAGCACGAGCATCACAATCCGGAAGTGCCAGAACGTGACCGGCATCAGCGTCAGCTCCAATCGGCCCGATCGCAATTCCCACGCCCACCCGGGGGACACCTCGGGGAGGTTGTCGAAGTCGGCCTGCGAACGCACACCGGACGCCGGAAGGTTGATCTGCACTGTCATCACAACCTCGCTTTCGACGGAGCATTCGCGGTCAGCGCCAGGATAGCCGCGGGTCATGTCCAGGTGTCAGTGGACGTCGGCGAGTTGGCGGGCGATGAGTTGGTTGACGGCGGCGGCCCGGGCGCGGCGGGTCAGGGTGGTGAGGCGGCGTAATTCGATGTCGCCGGCCGAATGGGTGCCGGCGGTGTCGCCGAAGGCGGCTCCCGCGGACTCGGCGATCGCGACGATCGCCTCGATCTGGGCAGCCGAATCGAGCATTCGGGATACTCGGATGTCGTCGTGTGGGGGGATGTCCACGCGTAGGCGGTCGGTGCGGCTGCGCAATTCGGCGCGCAGATCGGTGGGGGTACCTCGAAGCCTCAGACCCGCGGTCGACAGCAGCCGGGCCGATTCGGAAACCGCTTGGCGCAGTTCGTATTCGAGTTCGGCTGCCGAGTCCGACGGCGGGGTGGGAAGCGTGTCGGTGTACTCGTGGACCGTCCAGGCGATCATGCCGTCGTGCTCGCGAGGGACCAGCGCCAATGTCGAGACCGGGCCGTCGATCAACAGGACCTCACCGGTCTCGAATGCGGCGGTCGTCGCCGGTGCGGGCGGCAATCCCTGCGGATCACCCGGCCCGGGCAGACGCACACTGAGCGTGCGTGCGGCTCGGATCACCGGGAGCAGGGCCGTCGCGGTGATGCCGTCGAGCCGTCCGGTGCGGTCGTCGATGACGTAGCCGTCGCCGCCGAACATGTCGACGACGTCGTCGGGGGAGCAGCGGCCGGCGATCCAGGCGGCCGCCCACGCCCCGACGGCGCACGTGGGCCACGACGGGGTGAGCAGACGATCGATACTGGTCATAGACCATCGACAATACCGGCCGCCAGATGTGTGGGCAGGACGGAAGATTCGCGGACCCCGGTGAACGGCGTGGGATGTCGGTCGTGACCGCGATACGTCCTAGGGTGTCGGGGTGAGTGATCGCTACGGCCGAGACGTCCTGGCGCAGCCGCGCCGCAGCAAACCCCGCGTACCCGAGGTGGCTGCCGAACTCGACCTGGTGGTCGAGGATGCGGCCACCGGCTTCTGCGGCGCCGTCGTCGGCTATGAGAAGAGCTACGCCGGGGACCTGGTTCGTCTGGAGGACCGCCGGGGGCAAACACGAGTGTTCCTGATGTTGCCCGCCGCGTTCCTCATCGACGGCAAACCGGTCACGCTGGTCAAGCCCAAGGTTCAGCGCGCCGGGTACGGGCAGGCGTCCACGGGCGCCGCGCCGGCGCGCACCGCGTCCGGGTCACGGGCGGTGCCCAAACAGCGCGCCCGTACCGCGCGTGCCAGCCGCATCTTCGTCGAAGGCGTGCACGACGCGACTCTGCTCGAACGGGTGTGGGGCGACGACCTGCGCGTCGAAGGCGTCGTTGTGGAAAGTCTCGACGGTCTCGACAACCTCGACGACGCCCTCGCCGACTTCGAGCCCGGTCCGCATCGGCGTGCCGGAGTTCTCGTCGATCACCTCGTCGCCGGCTCCAAGGAGGCCCGGCTCACCGAATCCGTCGGCGAGAACGTGCTGGTGTGCGGGCACCCCTACATCGACGTGTGGCAGGCCGTGAAACCGGCATCCGTGCGAATCCGGGAGTGGCCGACGATCCCGCGCGGCACCGACTGGAAGACCGGGATCTGTCGCGAACTCGGCTGGGGGACACCACAGGACGGCTGGCGCCGGGTGCTGGCCGGGGTGAAGGACTTCCGGGACCTGGAGGTCCCGATCCTGCGGTCGGTGGAGGAACTGATCGACTTCGTCACCGCCGTCGAAGGCTGACTCCCTGGGTTGCCATGTCACGTATCCGTATCGGGCGTTCGCAGTGGTGCTGTGATCTGGCAGACTGGCCTGCATGAGCGCACTGCTGTGGCTGGGGGCCGCGGTGTTGTTGGCCATCGCAGAGATGCTGATCGGCGACCTGATGCTACTGATGCTGGCCGGTGGAGCGCTGGCCGCCGCCGGGGTCAATGCCGTATTCGACACCCCGATCTGGGTCGACGGCATCGTGTTCGCGGTCGTCTCACTACTGCTCCTGTTGGTGGTGCGGCCGGTCGCCAAGCGGCACCTGCTCAGCAGACCGCGCTATCTGAGCAATACCGAAGCACTCGAAGGCACCAGCGCCATCGTCACCGAGGCGGTGGATGACCGGGACGGCCGGGTGAAGCTGGCCGGCGAGATCTGGTCCGCCCGCACTCTGGAACCGGGTACGCGGATCGCGCCGGGCGAGCAGGTGACCGTGGTGCAGATCGACGGTGCGGTGGCAATCGTATGGAGAGGGTGAACGAGGAATGGAAATCGTCGGACTCGCGGTGCTGGGATTTTTCGTGCTGCTCGCGGCCACGGTGGTGGCCAAGTCAGTCGCGCTGATCCCGCAGGCGGAGGCTGCGGTCATCGAACGACTCGGCCGCTACACCCGTACCGTGTCAGGGCAGCTGACTCTGCTGGTGCCGTTCATCGACACCATCCGCGCCCGCGTCGATATTCGTGAACGGGTGGTGTCGTTTCCGCCGCAACCGGTGATCACCGAGGACAACCTGACGCTGTCGATCGACACCGTCGTCTACTTCCAGGTCACCAACCCGCGGGCCGCGGTGTACGAGATCAACGACTACATCATCGGCGTCGAACAACTTGCCACCACAACGCTGCGCAACGTCGTCGGCGGCATGACGCTGGAAGAGACGCTGACCTCCCGCGACTCCATCAACGGACAGCTGCGCGGTGTTCTCGATGAGGCCACCGGCCGCTGGGGACTGCGCGTGGCCCGCGTCGAGCTCAAGTCCATCATGCCGCCGCCGTCGATCCAGGAGTCGATGGAGAAGCAGATGAAGGCCGACCGTGAGAAGCGCGCCACCATCCTGTGGGCCGAGGGTCAACGGGAGTCGGCGATCAAGACCGCCGAGGGTAACAAGCAGAGCCAGATCCTGGCCGCCGAAGGCGCCAAGCAGGCCGCGATCCTCGAAGCCGAAGCCGACCGGCAGTCGCGGATCCTGCGGGCCCAGGGTGATCGCGCCGCGTCGTATCTGAACGCGCAGGGGCAGGCGAAGGCCATCGAGAAAACGTTCGCCGCGATCCGGTCCAGCAAGCCGACACCGGAGGTGCTCGCGTACCAGTACCTGCAGCAACTCCCGGAGATGGCCAAGGGCCAAGGCAGCAAGGTGTGGGTGGTGCCGTCCGACTTCGGTTCGGCGCTACAGGGTTTCGCCCGGTCCTTCGCCCAGAAGGATGATGACGGCGTCTTCCGCTACCAGTCCACCGACGAACCTGTCGCCGAGGTCGACGAATCGGATATCGAGGACTGGTTCACGCTCGCGCGCGACCCGGAGGTGGCCGCAGCTGTGGCGGAGGCCGAAGCGGTCGCCCGGACCCCTGTCGACGATGGACCGGCCGAGCGCCGGGTACCAGCACGAGATCGGCGTAAGGCCGTCGACGAGCCGCCGCGTCGACCCGTCGAACAACTGTCACCGCCGCAGCATGACCAGCAGGCCGGCGATGGGACGCAGGACAAGACCGTGCAGCACGAGGTCCCGCCGCCCGTACAACGCCCCACGTCACAGCCGTGGAACGTGCAGTCGGGATTCACCCAGCCGCCGGCACCCCAGCACCAGGCGCCGGCTGAGCAGTCATCGCCTCGACAGGGACCCCCGAGCCAGCCGATCCCCAGTCAGCCCGTACCGGGTCAACCACAGCCGAGGTATCCCGAACAGGCCCAGGAATCGTCGCCCTATCAGGTGCTTCCCCGGCAGGGCTACCCTCCGCAGCCTCCGGGCACCCCCGGCCCTGGTCGGCAGGACCCGCCGCGCTGGTAGATCGCGCTGGTAGATCGAGGTTCGGCGTCAGTCAGTGTCGGTTCGAGCCGGATCGGCGGTGGCCGAGTCCGCGGCGTCCGGCCGCGAAGTGCCGACCGGCAGCATCGAGTCGACCACCAGTCCCGCGATCCTGGTGGCGAAGAACAGCACGGTCAGCCCGAGCAGAAGCGGATCGCGCTCACCGGTCAGAGCGTCGCCGAGGAACACGACCGCCGCGGTCCCCGGTGCCATGCCCAGGACGGTGGCCGCCACATACGGAACGGGCCGCACCGACGACAGACCCGCGCAGTAATTGGTGACCGAGAACGGGCAGGCGGCGATGAGCCGCAGCGACCCGATGGCGAGCCAGCCGCGTTGTTCGAGCCGGTACTCGATGGTTCGCACGATCGGTTTACGCAGGTACGGACGCACCTTCTCCCGTCCGACCCGGCGCACGAGTACGAATGCGATGACTGCCGCGGCGGTGGACGCGATCATCGCGCCGGCGAATCCGACAATCGGCCCGAAGAACACCCCCGACATGATCGTGAACGTCGACCTCGGGATGGGTGCGACTGTGACGATCGCCGACACAGTGAAGAACACCCACGGAAACCAGGGCCCCAGACCGTCGCCCCAGTCGCGCACGCTGCCGATGGGTGGCAGCGGCACCAGGTAGGCACACGCGATGACCGCCAGTGCGGCCAGCCCGCCGATGACAGCGGTCCGTATCGCCTTCGGGTCAGATCGTCGCACCCCGGCAACACTACTGCTCTGATCGGACCACTAACGAAACACCGACCGAGCGATCGGCTAAGGTCATGTACGCGTACACACAGTGGTTCACGGAGGTGTCCTGCCCCACATGTCACAGCTCACAGATTCCCTCGACGAGGCGTACCGGAAGTGGTCCTCGTCCGCGGCTGCCGTCCTGGCCAAGTCGCGTCGTGTCGAGGTCGACCAACTTCCGGGAGATGCCGAGTCGTTGCTCGCGACGACCATGGCCGACGGTTTGACGATCCGTCCTCTGTATACAAGGAAGGACGAGACCGTCGAGCCCGGGCTTCCGGGCGAGTACCCGTTCGTCCGGGGCGCCGATCCGCATCGTGACGTGAACGTCGGCTGGCGGGTGACCGAACGGTTCGGCGACGGCGAAACCCGCTCGGCCGCGGAGATCAACGAGGCGATCCTGGATGCCTTCGTCAACGGTGCGAGTGGTCTGTGGCTGGCCGTCGGTGACGGTGTGTCGGCCGGGGATCTGGCCGAGGTCTTCACCGGCGTCTACCTCGACCTGATCCCGGTGACCCTGGATGCCGGCACCGATGCTGTCGCTGCCTCGCGTGCCTATCTCGAGCTGCGCCGTACGGCCCAGGAGGCGCCGGTCGCCGCCCGTCCCACCGCGGCCACAACCGGCTCGCTCGGCCTGTCCCCGCTGACGGCCGCGTTCGCCGGACGTCCCACGATCACCGCCGCAGAGGCCACCGGACTTGCCGGCGAACTCGTCGACTCGGGACAGGCGGTCCGGGCCTTCCGGGTCGACGGTGCCGACTTCGCCACCGCCGGTGCCGACGACAGCCTGCAGCTGGCCCTGACCGTGGCTGCGGCTGTGGCGCATCTGCGTGACCTCACCGCGGCAGGTATCTCCGCGTCGAAGGCGCTGACGCAATTGACATTCGCGGTGTCGGCCGACGACAACCAGTTCGCCACGATCGCTAAGTTCCGTGCACTGCGCAAGATCTGGGCGCGGGTGGCCGACGTGGTCGGGAAGCGGGAAGCGGGTGCGGCCATCACGCACGGCGTCACCGATCTGTCGATGCTGACCCAGCGTGATCCGTGGGTGAACATGCTGCGCACCACCATCGCCGCATTCGGTGCCGGTGTCGGCGGCGCCGATCAGGTCACCGTCCTCGGTTTCGACGCCGCGATCCCCGCTGATCTGCGTACCTCGGGCGCCCAGTTCTCCCGTCGCATCGCCCGCAACACGCAGTTGCTGCTGCTGGAGGAGTCCAATATCGGCCGCGTCATCGACCCGGCGGGCGGTTCCTGGTTCGTTGAATCGCTGACCGATGATCTCGCGGCATCGGCGTGGAACATCTTCACCGAGGTCGAGGGCCTCGGCGGGTATCGCGCCGCGCTGGACTCCGGCTGGATCGCCGACAAGGTGGGTGCTGCTCTGGCCGCCCGCGACGACTCGGTCGCACACCGCAAGATATCGGTCACCGGTGTCAACGAGTTCCCGAACCTCGGTGAGAAACCGATCGAGCGTGCGCTCGCCGACGACAGCGCGGTGGCCACCGGAACCCCGAAGCTCGCTCGCGTGGGACGGGCCTTCGAAGGTCTGCGGGACCGTTCGGACGCACGTCAGGAAGCCACCGGCGCACGACCACAGGTGCTGATGATCCCGCTGGGTTCGGTTGCCGAACACAACGGCCGGACCACCTTCGTGGCCAACCTGCTGGCCTCGGGCGGCATCGATGCGGTCAACCCGGGCCCGGTGACGGCCGAGGAAGTGGCCGGTCACGTCGCGAGCACACCGACATCGGTGGCAGTCCTCTGCGGCACCAAGAAGCGGTACGCCGAGGACGGTCCGGCGGTACTGGCTGCGGCCCGCGCCGCGGGGTTGAGCACAGTACTGCTGGCCGGACCGGCTTCGGAATGGCCCGATCCCGAGAACGCTCCCGACGGTGCGCTCAAGGTGGGAATCGATGCCATCGCCACCCTGACCGGCCTCGTCGATCAGCTTGAGGCAGCGTCCGGCTCGACAGTGGGAGACCAGTCATGACCCAGACCGATCCGGTCACCGAGACCATCCCGGACTTCAGCGGAGTCTCCCTCGATGGCGACACCCCACCGGCCCCGGCCGACAACGAGTCCGATGCCGCGGTGCACCAGCTCGCCGAGTCCAACGGATACACCGTCGAGCAGATCACCTGGAACACCCCGGAACAGATCGCGGTCGCCCCGCTGTACACGCGCGGCGACCGGGACGCGGTGACCCGAGACAGTGAGCACCCGTACCCGTTGGACTCGATTCCCGGTGTGGCGCCGTTCATCCGCGGCCCGTACCCGACGATGTACGTCAACCAGCCGTGGACCATCCGCCAGTACGCGGGCTTCTCCACCGCCGCCGAATCCAACGCCTTCTACCGTCGCAACCTCGCCTCGGGTCAGAAGGGCCTGTCGGTGGCGTTCGACCTGGCCACCCACCGCGGCTACGACTCCGACCACCCGCGCGTGGCCGGTGACGTCGGTATGGCCGGTGTGGCCATCGACTCGATCCTGGACATGCGGCAGTTGTTCGCCGGCATCGACCTGGGGTCGGTGTCGGTGTCGATGACCATGAACGGTGCGGTGCTGCCGATTCTGGCGCTGTACGTGGTGGCCGCCGAGGAGCAGGGGGTGCCGCCGGAGAAACTGGCCGGGACCATCCAGAACGACATCCTCAAAGAGTTCATGGTCCGCAACACCTACATCTATCCGCCCAAACCCTCGATGCGGATCATCTCGAACATCTTCGAGTACACGAGCATCAAGATGCCCAAGTTCAACTCGATCTCCATCTCGGGATATCACATCCAGGAGGCCGGGGCGACCGCCGACCTGGAGCTGGCGTACACCCTCGCCGACGGTGTGGAGTATATCCGTGCCGGTCTCGACGCTGGCCTGGACATCGATAAGTTCGCGCCCCGCCTGTCGTTCTTCTGGGGCATCGGCATGAACTTCTTCATGGAGGTCGCCAAACTGCGCGCGGCACGCCTGCTGTGGAGCGAGCTGGTCGCCGAGTTCAACCCGAAGTCGGCCAAATCGCTGTCACTGCGCACGCATTCGCAGACCTCGGGCTGGTCGCTGACGGCGCAGGACGTGTTCAACAACGTGGCCCGCACGTGCGTGGAGGCGATGGCCGCCACCCAGGGGCACACCCAGTCGCTGCACACCAACGCCCTCGACGAGGCGATCGCGCTGCCGACGGACTTCTCCGCCCGCATCGCCCGCAACACCCAGCTGTTGCTGCAGCAGGAGTCGGGCACCACGCAGTCGATCGATCCATGGGCCGGTTCCAACTACGTCGAGTGGCTGACCCATCAGCTCGCGCAGAAGGCCCGCGCCCACATCGCCGAGGTCGAGGCCGCCGGCGGCATGACGCAGGCCATCAACGAGGGCCTGCCGAAGCTGCGGATCGAGGAATCGGCCGCGCGCACCCAGGCCCGCATCGACTCCGGTCAGCAGCCGTTGGTCGGCGTGAACAAGTATCAGGTCGACGAGGACGAGGAGATCGAGGTCCTCAAGGTCGAGAACTCCAAGGTGCGCGCCGAGCAGCTCGAAAAGTTGGTGCGGCTGCGTGCCGAGCGCGACGAGGCCGCCGTGCAGGCCGCGCTCGCTGATCTGACCCGGGCGGCGGGATCGTCGGACGGCGGTATGGAGAACAACCTGATGGCGCTGGCCATCGAGGCGGCTCGGCACAGTGCGACGGTCGGGGAGATCTCCGAGGCACTGGAGAAGGTCTACGGTCGCCATCAGGCCGAGATCAAGACGATCAGCGGGGTGTACCGGCATGAGGCAGGTCAGGTGAGCAACATCGACGCGGCCATCGACATCGTCAACAGGTTCGCCGACGCCGAGGGCCGGCGCCCGCGTGTGCTCGTCGCCAAGATGGGCCAGGACGGCCACGACAGAGGCCAGAAGGTGATCGCGACCGCGTTCGCCGACCTCGGCTTCGACGTCGACGTGGGCCCGCTGTTCGCGACCCCGGAAGAGGTGGCCCGCCAGGCCGCCGACAACGATGTGCACGTCGTGGGCGTGTCGTCGTTGGCCGCCGGTCACCTCACCCTGGTGCCGGCGCTGCGGGAGGCCCTTGCCGAGGTGGGGCGTCCCGACATCATGATCGTGGTCGGCGGCGTCATCCCGCCGGGGGACTTCGACGAACTGTACGAGGCGGGTGCGGCGGCGATCTTCCCGCCGGGCACGGTCATCGCCGACTCGGCGGTCGAGCTGATCGGCAAACTCGCCGACAGTCTCGACCTCGAGCTGGCCGCATCGGGTTCGGGTTCGTCGGGGGCTGACGAAAGCTGATGGCACGCCGCCCGATTGACGTCGCGGCGTTGACCGAGGGAGTGCTCGCCGACCGCCGGTCCGATCTGGCCCGGGCGATCACCCTCGTCGAGTCGACGCGGCCCGATCACCGCCAGGCCGCGCAGGAGATGCTGCTCGCACTGACCCCGCACGCGGGCAAGTCGTTCCGCGTCGGTATCACCGGTGTCCCGGGCGTCGGCAAGTCCACCACCATCGAGGCCCTCGGGATGCACCTGATCTCGCAGGGCCACAAGGTGGCGG
Source organism: uncultured Gordonia sp. (assembly GCF_937858515.1). Lineage (NCBI taxonomy): Bacteria > Bacillati > Actinomycetota > Actinomycetes > Mycobacteriales > Gordoniaceae > Gordonia > uncultured Gordonia sp. Next base: position 50,413 of record NZ_CALLZT010000210.1, read on the forward strand.
TGCTGGCCGTCGACCCGTCGTCGACACGTACCGGTGGTTCGATCCTCGGCGACAAGACCCGGATGGGCCGATTGTCGGTGGATCCGAACGCCTACGTGCGCCCCTCACCCACGTCGGGCACGCTCGGCGGGGTGACGAAGGCGACCCGCGAGACCATTGTCCTGGTGGAGGCCGCGGGCTTCGACGTAGTGCTGGTGGAGACCGTCGGCGTGGGCCAGTCCGAGGTGGAGGTGGCCCGGATGGTCGACACCTTCACGTTCCTGACCCTGGCCCGCACCGGTGACTCGCTGCAGGGCATCAAGAAGGGTGTCCTGGAACTGGCCGACGTGATCGTTGTGAACAAGGCCGACGGCAAACACCAGGTCGAGGCCAAGGCCGCCGCCCGCGAGCTCAAGAACGCGCTCGGCCTGATCTACCCGCACGACGCGCTGTGGACACCGCCGGTACGCACGATGAGCGCGATCGAGAACACCGGCGTCGACGAGTTCTGGGATACGGTGCTCGATCACAATCGGGTGCTGCGCGAGGCCGGGGAGTTCGACCGCAGGCGCACCCGCCAGCAGATCGACTGGATGTGGGCGATGGTGCAGGACACGGTTCTCTCCCGCCTGGCCTCCAACGAACGCGTCACCGGCATCCGGGGCGACGTCGAATCCTGCGTCGGCACAGGCGAATTGACGCCCGCGCTGGGTGCGCAGCGGATCGTCGCCGCATTTGACGGCAGCTGATCGGCCACCGGCAGGACTCACATGTCCAGGGTGGCCCCGCCGTCGACGCGCAGATCGTGCATCGTGATGTGCCGGGCCGCATCCGAGAGCAGGAACACCGCCGTCGAGGCGATGTCTGCGGGATCGGCGATGCGTCCCAACGGGATTCCGAGCCGGAACTGTTCGGGCGTACCGGTCAGCACCCGCTCGCGGTCGGCGTCGCAGGTCCACATCCCGGTGAGCATCGGCGTCAGCGTCGAACCGGGGGAGACGACGTTCACGCGGATGCCGTGCCCGGCGACAGCAAGTCCCACGCTGCGTGTATACGAGGTGGCCGCAGCTTTGGACGCCGCGTATTCGGCCATCGCGGTCCGCGGAATCGCGGCCGCGTTGCTGGAGAGCACCACGATCGAACCCGCGGTACCCCGGTCGATCATCGCGGACGTCGCCACATCGAGCGTGTTGCGCACGCCGCCGGCATTGACGGCCATGCACACATCCCAGTCGTCGCTCATCACACCGGCCGCGTGGACGAGCAACTCGATCGTGCCGCCGGCGGCCTCGGTGGCCCGCCAGGCCTCCCGCACCGCGTCCTGATCCCGCACGTCCACCGCGCGGACACCGTCGACGCCGGCCTGATCCCAGGCGCTCACCTGCGCGCCGACACTCTCCAGCGCCACCACCACGGCACCGCCGATTCCGCCGGCGGCGCCGGTGACCAGGACATGCCGGCCTGTGACTCCGGGAATCACCGCGAGGCGGCTTGCGCGGACGGGACGAGCGCGGTCAGCACCTCGGCCGCCGACAACACCCGCCCAGCGCGTTTGGCGATGTAGTTGGCTGCCATCTCATGTTCTTCCGCGGAGAAATCTCCGAGCGCGTCGTAGACGAAAAACGGTTCCACATCGCACATGAACGCCTCGGTCGCCGAGATCATGCATCCCATGTGCGCGTAGACGCCGACGACGATCAGCTGGTCACGCCCGTGGTGGGCGAGCAGGTGCCGCATGTCGGTGCGTTGAAAGCTCGAGTAGCGCCACTTGGTGACCTTGATGTTGTGTTCGCGGATCGCCAGTTCGTCGATGATCTCCTCGTCCCGGCCCGAGGACAGGCCTTTGCCCCAGAAGTCGGCGAGGATCCCGCGGCGCGAGGGGTGCTGGTCGCCTGGTTGCGCCGTGAACACGATCGGTACGTCTGCGCGTTCGCATGCCTCACGGATCGCGACCATGTTGGGCAGGGCGGTGGCCATGGGCTCGGCGGCCACGTCGTAGGCGTCGATGAAGTAGCGCTGCATGTCGTGCACGAGCAGGGCGACACGGCTGACATCGATGGTCCAGTCCACGGGCGTCGGGTACGGCCCGGTCGGGACGGGGTACGGGGGGATCTTAGGAATGGCCACCTTGTGAGGGTAGCCTCACTTGGATGAAGGTTGCACCGTGGCCCCAGGAACTCGCCGACCACTACCGCGCTCAGGGATTGTGGCGCGGCGAAACATTCGACGACATGTTGCGTAGTCGCGCTGCCGACCCCCAGGTTGCCCCGCGTACCGCGGTGATCGACGCGACCACCGGCCTCACCTATGCCGAACTCGATGACCACGTCGCCCGGCTCGCCGCCGGCCTGGTGGCACTCGGCATCTGCCGTGACGACAGGGTGCTGCTGCAGATCCCGAACCAGGCCGAGTACGTGATCGTGGTGTTCGCCCTGTTCCGGGTGGGTGCTCTGCCTGTGTTCGGGCTGCCTGCGCACCGGGAGAACGAGTTGGTGGGTATCGCCGGTGCGGCCGAGGCCGTCGCGATCGTGACGCCGCGGCGCATCGGTGCCGTCGACCACCGCGCCCTCGCCGAATCGGTGGCCGCGCAGGTGCCGTCGCTGCGGCACATCATCGATGTCGACGACCTCGCGACTATCTACGCCGATCCGATCGACCATGAGCGGTCGGATCCGTCGGAGATGGCGTTCCTGCAGCTCTCGGGTGGCAGCACCGGCATTCCCAAGCTGATCCCGCGCACCCACGACGACTACCTGTACAGCGTGATCCGCAGCAATGAGGTCTGCGGCGTCACCGCCGATACGGTGTACCTGGCCACGCTGCCGGTGGCGCACAACTTCCCGATGAGCTCGCCCGGCATCCTCGGCGCCCTGTACGCCGGTGGCACGGTGGCGCTCACCGAATCACCGAGCCCGTCGGTGGCCTGGCAGATGGTCGAACGTGCCGGGGTCACGATGACGGGCCTGGTGCCGCCGCTGGCGCGGTTGTGGACCGAGACCGCCGAGGCCGGCACCGACTTCGACCTGTCGACGCTGGACACCGTTCTAGTGGGCGGGGCCCGCTGCCCGGATGAGCTGGCCCGACGCATCGGCCCGGCGCTCGGGGTGACGCTGCAGCAGGTGTTCGGGATGGCCGAGGGATTGGTGTGCTACACCCGCCTCGACGACCCCGAGGAGGTCATCACCTCGACTCAGGGTCGGCCGATGTCCGAGGCGGACGAGCTCCGGCTGGTCACCGAGGACGGGGAGATCGTCACCGACGGCCCAGGATTCCTGGAGACGCAGGGTCCGTACACGATTCGCGGCTATTGGGCCGGCCGCAGTCCCGAATCGTTCGCGCCCGACGGCTGGTATCGCACCGGTGACGTCGTCGAACTGACCGCCGAGGGCAACATGCTGGTGCGCGGGCGCGGCGGCGACAGGGTCAACCGGGGCGGCGAGAAGGTGTCGGCCGAACAACTCGAGGAGGAACTGCTCGCACATCCGGCGGTCCGCGACGCGATCGTCGTCGCCGTCGCCGACAAGTTCCTGGGCGAGCGGACCTGCGCGTACGTGATCGCCGTCGACCCGGAGCAGCCGCCGACGCTGCCGGTGCTGCGCAAGTTCGTCCGCGAGGCAGGGCTGGCCGAATGGAAGCTGCCCGACGTGGTCAAGGTGATCGCGGAGTTCCCGGAGACCGGGGTGGGCAAGGTCAGTCGTAGGCGGTTACGGGAGTTGCTCGCACAGAACTGATCACGTCAGTCAGGCTGCGGTGGGCTCGCTCGGTGCCGACGCACGCAGCGAGTCCACCCGGCGCAGCGAGCCCAGCAGCGCCATCGCTGCCGCGGCCAGGACCAGCATCGTCAGTCCGTAGTAGACGATCGCATCCGAAGCCGGCCAGATGGTGCCGTACATACCGGCCACCAGCGAACCGACGGTGATACCACCCACCTCCTGCGCGGTCCACAGGCCGGTGACCCGGCCCAGGATCGGTCCGGGGGTGTGGTGCTGGATCAGCGAGAAGCGCAGGATCTCCTGGATCGTGTCGCCGTAACCGCCCACCACCAGGATCAGCAGCGCAAGCCACAGCAGTGACGTGAGGCCGAACAGCATGTGCAGGCAGAACGCGAACATCAGCGCACTCATGAGCAGCACGCCGGGCCTGCGTACCCCCGGTAGCCAGCCACTGGTGATCGCGGCGAGCAACGCACCCACCGCCAAGGCCGCGTAGGCGAATCCGATGGCCCGCTCGTCGCCGGAGAAACGTTCGTCGGCCAGGGCGGGGATCAGCGCGACCACACCCGCACCGAGCATCGCCACCACACCCACGGCCATCACCGACCCGACGACACGCTGCGTGCGCAGGAACACCCCGATCGACTGGGTCGACGGGTCGTGTTCGGCATCGCTGTCATCGGGGCCCGGTCCGTGCGGGGGAGCCGCCGGATGGGCAGTCGGCGGCATCGACGGCAGTCCGAACAGCAGCAGCACCGTGATCGCCGAGAGAACCGTCGCCGCCGTGTACGTCCAGCCCACACCGGCGGCGTAGATGATCAGACCGGCGACACCGGGGGAGATCGCGGTACCCACCCGCACCGAGATCGAGTTGAGGGCACCGACGGCGACCATCTTCTCCTTCGGCAGCAGCGTCGGAAGCGAGGCCATCAACGCCGCGATCGACAGCGCCCCGATGAGGCCGTCGGCGGCGGCGAACGCGTACACGGCGACGAACCGCGGTTCACCACCGAATACCCCGAACGCGTTGGCTGCCAGGCCCCCGAATGCCAGCATCGCCCCGGTCCGGCCGATGATGATCATGATGCGCCGGTCGTACTTGTCGGCCAGGATTCCGCCGATGAACATCCCGATGAACGTACTGATGCCGGTGGTGGCCGTGGCACCGCCGACGTGCGCCGACGACTTGGTGAGCTCGTACATCTGGATCGGCACCGACACCATCAGCATCCCGATCCCGACGAGCGAGATCAGCCGCGCGATGAAGATCCGGCGAAACGGTGCGCTCTCGCGCAGGGGGGAGAGGTCGATCAGTATCGAACGGTCCGGCACGCAGGTTAGCCTAGCCATGCTCGGATGACGGTGAGTGCCGGGGTGGCGACGATCAGCCCCGCGTGCCGGTGGTGACGGAATCGTGGGCGAGGATCTGGGCGCGACCACCGATCCGGGCGTCCCCGGACACCGACGCATCGTCGGCGACGACGGCATTGCCGCCGATCTGCGCCCGGCCGTAGACGCGGGCACGATCGCCGACGGTGGCCTTGTCTGAAACGGTCACCGACCCCGCGACCCGGGCGTGGCCGTCGACCCGCGCCTGGCCGGAGATCACGCAGTGTTCGGTGACGGTGGCGTAGTCGAGGATTCTGGCCTCCCCGGACACATGGGCGTTGCCGGAGATCCGGGCATGGTCGCCCGCACTCGCCGAACCGGTGACCACCGCATCCTCCTGAACCCACGCCCCGCCGGAGATCATCGCGTTCCCGGTGATCTCGGCGCTGCCGGAGATCCGGGACTGGCCCAGAACCCGTGCCTCGCCGAAGACAGAGGCATCACCGTCGACACGCGCTGTGCCGGAGATGTCGGCATGATCGCCGACGAACGCGTTGTCGCGGACCACGGCGTTCTCACGTACCCGCGCCGAACCGACCACCCACGCCTCGTCGCCGACCCACGCCTGATCAGCGAGGTTTGCCGGTGACTCGAGCCAGCCGCCCTGATCGCCCGCGGCGACCCGATGCTGGGGCAGGTCGCGGGTCGCGCGGATGCGGCGCACAGTGACCGTATGCGTGATCTCGGCGATGGTGTACGTGAAATCCTCTGCCTCACCGACGAATTCGTAGTACGACGAAGTGGAGATCCGGGTGGTGTCGCCGGTGCCGATCGGCCGGGTGGGCGCATCGGCGGGTGAAGCCCCGACGGGAGCCGGCGCGCGCAGCGCAGCCGCCAGCGCGGCGACGAACTCCGCGCACGAGGTATAGCGATCTGCGGGCTTCTTGGCCAGAGACCGGGTGAACACGACGTCGACTGTCGGCGGCAGCCCGGGACGCATCGCCGCCACCGAGGGCGGGGGATCGACGAGGTGACGTTTGATCACCGATGCCGCGGTCGGCCCGGTGAACGGCTTGCACCCGGTGAGCAGCTGTACGGCCATGCACGCCAGGGCGTACTGGTCGCTGCGGCCGTCGAGATCATCGCCGGAGATCTGTTCGGGCGAGCTGTAGTCGAAGGTGCCGATGAAGCTTCCGGCCGCGGTGAGTCCGTCGTTGCCGCCGATCTGCCGGGCGATCCCGAAGTCCGACAACAAGACCTGACTCGTCTCGGTGTCGATGAGGATGTTCGCCGGTTTCACATCGCGGTGCACCACCCCGCGCCGGTGCCCGAAATCGAGCGCGGACGCCACCGCGCGAAGGATGTCCAGGGCAGCCTCGATCGACATGCCCTGAGGTGAGACTGCCACCTGCGCGGCAGCGGTAGTGCCGCGGACCAGGCGCATGCTCAGCCAGAGCTGGCCCTGATCCTCGCCGCAGTCGTAGATGGGCACGATGTGCGGATGTTCCAGTGAGGCGGCGAGTTGTCCTTCCCGCTGAAAACGGAGCCGGAACTCCGGGTCGGCGGAGACCGGCACGTTGAGCACTTTGAGCGCCACCATCCGGGGCAGTCGGGGATGCTGGGCGGCGTACACGGTTCCCATGCCGCCCTGACCGAGGACCGCCGACACCCGATGCCCGGCGATCACGGATGCCCCGGCTGCGTGCATGTGACAGTGACCTTCCCCTGATACCGCGCCCGTCATGTTGTCGGCTGCGATGTCCACCCGGTGCTGCGCTTACCGGGGAAAAGCAGCGCATGTCCCAGAATCTAACACCCCTCCGCAACCTCGGGTGTGGTCCGGAGTCGGGTGTAGGCCGTTCGAACGGCACCGGAGCGGGCGAGAATGCGAAATCCCCGGGATCCGATGTGGATCCCGGGGATTTCGCGTGTATTGATCTTGCTGGTGTCCGGAGGGGGACTTGAACCCCCACGCCCGTTAATAGGGCACTAGCACCTCAAGCTAGCGCGTCTGCCATTCCGCCACCCGGACAAGGTGTTTGCCGCACTCGCTCAGCCTCCTCGCAGAGGTCGTTCTCGCACCGGCTGGATTACAGTAACCGAGGTTGCCCCGGTTCCCCAAATCACGTAGTAAAAGGGGGTGAGCACCCTCCGCGCGGTCGACGAAGTGGTCGATCTGGTCAGCAGCCTGATCAGGTTCGACACCAGCAACACCGGTGAGCTGAGCACCACCAAGGGCGAGGAGGAATGTGCCCGCTGGGTGGCGCAGCGTCTTGAGGAGGCGGGGTACCTCACCGAGTACGTCGAATCCGGACAGCCCGGCCGTGGCAACGTCTTCGCCAGACTCGAGGGCGATCCGGGCAACACGCGCGGCACGCTCCTCCTGCACACCCACCTCGACGTCGTCCCGGCCGAACCCGCCGATTGGAGCGTGCACCCGTTCTCCGGGTCGGTGTCCGACGGTTACATCTGGGGCCGCGGCGCCGTCGACATGAAGGACATGGTCGGGATGGCGCTGGCGCTGGCGCGTCAGTTCAAACGCGACGGCACCGTCCCACCCCGCGACATCGTGTTCGCTTTCCTCTCCGACGAGGAGGCCGGCGGCGCGTGGGGCTCGCACTGGCTGGTCGAGAACCGACCCGACCTGTTCGACGGAGTCACCGAAGCCGTGGGGGAGGTCGGCGGATTCTCGCTGACCGTCGACCGTCCCGACGGCACCCAACGGCGCCTGTACCTGGTGGAGACCGCCGAGAAAGGTCTGGCGTGGATGCGGCTGACCGCGGACGCCACCGCGGGCCATGGATCATTCCTGCACGCCGACAACGCCGTCACCGAGATCGCCGAGGCCGTCGCCCGCATCGGCCGGCACACGTTCCCGCTCGTGATGACCGAGTCGGTGTCGCAGTTCCTGGCCGAGGTGTCGGCCGAGACCGGCCTGGACCTGAGCCCGGACACCCCAGATCTGGAAACGGCGCTGTTCAAGCTGGGCAACCTGGCCCGCATCATCGGTGCGACCTTACGAGACACCGCCAACCCGACGATGCTCAAGGCGGGGTACAAGGCCAACGTCATCCCGCAGAAGGCCGAGGCCGTGGTCGACTGCCGGGTGCTCCCGGGCCGTCAGGCGGCATTCGAGGCCGAGATCGACGAACTCATCGGACCCAACGTCACCCGCGAATGGATCACCCACCTCGACTCGTACGAGACCACCTTCGACGGTCATCTCGTCGACGCCATGAACGAGGCGATTCTGGCGCACGATCCTGACGGCAAGACCGTCCCGTACATGCTGTCCGGGGGCACGGACGCGAAAGCGTTCGCCAAGCTGGGCATCCGGTGTTTCGGATTCGCACCGCTGCAACTGCCGCCCGACCTCGACTTCGCGGCGCTGTTCCACGGCGTCGATGAACGGGTGCCCGTCGAGTCGCTGCTGTTCGGGACCCGCGTGTTGGAGCACTTCCTGCTGCACAGCTGATCGGCCAACTAGTGTTGATGACGTCCGAACCACCCACAGGAAAGGTTTTTGATGTCGTCGTTCGACCCGTATGCGGCGTTGCCGCAGCTGCCCGGATTCACCCTCACCTCGTCGAGCATCACCGACGGCCGGCCGCTCGCCAACGCGCAGGTCAGCGGCCTGATGGGGGCCGGTGGCGAGGATCTGTCGCCGCAACTGTCGTGGTCGGGTTTTCCCGCCGAGACGCAGAGCTTCGCCGTGACCGTCTACGATCCCGACGCGCCCACCGCATCCGGCTTCTGGCACTGGGCGGTCGCCGACATCCCGGCGGCGGTCACGGAACTGGCCGAGGGCGCCGGTGACGAGACCGGCAGCGGCCTGCCCGCAGGTGCGGTGACGCTCAACAGTGACGCTTCGCTGGCCCGTTTCGTGGGTGCGGCACCGCCTCCCGGGCACGGACCGCACCGGTACTTCGTGGCCGTGCACGCTGTCGACGTGCCCTCGCTCGGCCTCCCCGACGGCGCCACCCCCGCGTACCTGGGTTTCAACCTGTTCTCGCATGCGATCGCCCGGGCGGTCATCGTCGGCACATACGAGCAGGCCGCCGAAGACGTCTGAACAATCCTGGCCGGCCCTGGGTCTTGCCCGGGGTTCAGCTGTTGTCGGCTGAACCCGTCCCGACGGCGTCGGCGACGCAGGAGAAACCCGCTGCCCTGACCCGTTCGGCGATGCCCTCGTTGATCTCCTTCACCAGAACCGGGCCCCCGTAGATGAAGCCGGTGTAGATCTGCAGCAGGTCGGCACCGGCAAGTATCCGCTCCCATGCCTGGTCGATGGTGCTGATGCCCCCGACGCTGACGAGAGCGAGCTTTCCGCCGATCCGCGCGTACAGGCGGCGCAATACCTCCAGCGACCGGTCGGCGACCGGCGGACCGGACAGTCCGCCCGCACCGAGGTCATCGACCTGCGGGGTGGGCGTGCGCAGCCCGGCCCGGGAGATAGTGGTGTTGGTGGCGACGATCCCGGCCAGACCGAGGTCCACGGCCAGGTCGGCGACGGCGTCCACGTCGTCGTCGGCCAGGTCGGGGGCGATCTTGACCAGCACCGGTACGTTCACCTCGTCGAGCACTCCGGCCAGGATCGGCCGCAACGAGTCGACGGCCTGCAGATCGCGCAGTCCCGGGGTGTTGGGGGAGCTGACGTTGACCACCACGAAGTCGGCGAGCGGGCCCAGGGATCGGGCCGACAACCGATAGTCGGCGACAGCATCATCGACCGGCACCACCTTTGTCTTGCCGATATTGGCACCGATCGGCACACTCACCGGACCACGCCGGATCTTCGCGAGATTGGTCGCGGCCGAAGCTGATCCGGGGTTGTTGAAGCCCATCCGGTTGATCAGCGCCCGGTCGTCGGGCAGCCGGAACAGCCGTGGCTGCGGGTTGCCGGGCTGGGCCTGTCCGGTGATGGTGCCCACCTCGGCATGCCCGAACCCGATCTGTCCCCACACGTTGATCGCCGATGCCGACTTGTCGAATCCGGCCGCAAGGCCGAGCGGGGCCGGGAAATCCACTCCGAACACCCGCTGATGCAGGACCGGGTCGTGCTGCCCGAACACCTTGGCAAGCGGGTAGCTGAGTATCTCCGTCGACCCGGCGACCGACAGCAGCCGCGTCATGAGGTGGTGGATGCGTTCGGGACTCAGTAGGAACATCAGCTTGAGCAGCAACGGGTAGATGACGGCGTTGATTCGGCTCAGCACGCTTGGGCCTCTCCTGGTTCTTGAGTGTCCCCGTCGTGGGTGTGCCGATTGCCGGTGTCCCGGCTGTGGGTGTCCGGCGGCGGGGCAGGTTTCGTCTTCTTTCGGCGCAGCAGCACCTTCCGGGTGCCGTCGGAGTAGAGTCGAACCCGCGACAGTTCCCAGCCGCCGAACTCGGCCTCGATCGAGAGCCGCATCGACGCGGTGAGCCGGGTGATGTCGGGAGGCAGCGTCAGCAGCACCGTTTCGACGGTGTCCGACGAGCGTTCCCATCCCCGCGGATAGCGGGAACCGAACCGGGCGCCGGCGCTCACGGCGTCCCCGACGACGGCAGGGTGGTGGTCGGGTCGATGATCTGCACTCCACCACCGCGTGCCGACAGCACGTACAACGCGCCGGTGGAATCGTCGACGGCCAGGCTGTCGGGTTGCACCACCGTCGCCACTCGATGCCGTTCGGCGGGTTCGCCGTCAGCGAGGTCGAACCCGATGAGCTGGTTGACTGCTGTCGCGCTCACCCACAGCAGGTGCCGTTTCTGATCCCAGGCGACGGCGTACGGCGACCCGGACACGGGGTAGCGGAACCGGTTGACGATCGGTTTGCCGAAGAAGCCGAGGATCTCGCCGTCGCGGGTGTTGGCGACCAGCACCCGTCCGTAACTGTCGACGGTGGAGGTGGTGGCGCCGTTACCGGCCCGCAGTGCCGCGCCTTTGGAACCGTCATCGATGTTGATCGGGGTCACCGACGATTGCGCCCGATCCAGGACGACCACCTGCTCGTTGTCGAAGCCGACGCCGGCTGGGGACACGGTTAGGCCGTCGACGCGGACGAAACCACTGATCGTGCGTTCGCGGGACAGATCCTTTCCGAAGACGACGACCGACCCGGACACCGTCCCGACGAGAACCCTGCCGTCGGCGGTCCGTGCCACCACTGTCGGGTCGGTGACGCCGGTCTGTGTGGTCGGGGAGACCTTGTTGTCGGCGCCGATGCGGACGACGACGTCGGGTCCGGCCCCAATCAGGGAGCCGTCGGCGGTGGCGATCAGGCTGGTCAGGGCAGGGGTGGTGATCCGCGCACCCGGAGTGCCCGGTCCGGTGATGCCGGTGCGGTCGAAGCGCAGCACAGTGGTTCCGTCATCGGAGAGTACATAGAAGCGTCCCGACGTCGCCGCGATCGCCTTGCCCTGCGCCGCGGTCACCACGGTGCCCGCCGGAGGGGCGCCGGCCGGCGGTGCGGCCACCGCCGACGCGGGTGTGACGGTCGGCACGTCGGGTGTCGAATCCTCCGACCCGCACGCGGCGACGATCAGCGCGCACGCGATGGTCATCGCCACCCCGGCCATGCGGACACGGGAACGGGGACGGACACCACAACCGGCTGAGCGCATGCCGTCCATCTTGCCGCGTGTGCGCCGCCCACATGCAAATCGGCGGGGTGCTCGGGCGATTCACACCACCGCGGCGAGCGTCCGAAAACCACGCGGCACGATGAGCAAGTACCATCGGGCGCCGTGACCGACAGCATGACCTGGGCCCAGTCGATCGTTCTCGGGGCCGTCCAAGGACTGACCGAATTTTTGCCGATTTCGTCGTCGGGGCATCTGCGTATCGTCTCCGAACTATGGTTCGGAGACGACGCCGGAGCCTCGTTCACCGCGGTCACCCAACTCGGTACCGAAGCCGCGGTGCTGCTGTTCTTCTTCAAGGACATCGTGCGCATCATCGCCGCCTGGTTCCGCGGGCTGACCGACAAACAGCAACGCGGTCTCGACTACCGGATCGGCTGGTATGTGATTCTTGCCACCATCCCGATCGGCATTCTCGGCCTGCTGTTCAAGGATCAGATCCGCACCACCGGCCGCAACCTGTGGCTGGTGGCGACCGTGCTTATCGTGTTCGCGGTCGTGTTCTGGGTCGCCGAGCGCTACAGCACCAAGCAAAGGTCGATGGAGCAGCTCACCCTGCGCGACGGCCTGGTGATGGGGTCGGCGCAGTGCCTGGCGCTGATCCCGGGCGTGTCCCGCTCGGGCGCCACGGCCAGCGCCGGCCTGTTCCTGGGCCTCGAGCGCGAGGCCGCGTTCCGGTTCTCGTTCCTGCTGGCGATTCCCGCGGTCACCGCCTCGGGTCTGTTCTCGCTGCCCGATGCGTTCAGCCCCAGCGGAGAAGGCATGGAGGCCAGCGGTCCGCAGCTATTGGTGGCCACGCTCATCGCGTTCGTCGTCGGGTATGCCTCGATCGCCTGGCTGCTGCAGTTCGTGAGCAAGCATTCGATGAACTGGTTCGGCGGCTACCGCATCATCCTGGGTGTCACGATCATCATCCTGCTCGCCACCGGGGCCGTCTCCGCCACCTGACCGACGCCCGGCGGCGCGGCCACTAAGGTTGGGGAATGACCGTCATTCTGGTGCGCCATGGACGCTCCACGGCCAACACCTCCGGCGTCCTGGCCGGGCGAACCCCCGGCGTCGGCCTCGACGATCTGGGGCGCGGGCAGGCGGAGGCGCTGGTCGGCAGGCTCGCCGACCAGCATGCGGCGATCCGGGCCGTCGTTCGTTCCCCCCTGGATCGGTGCGCGCAGACCGTCGCGCCACTGCTCGGAGCACTACGTGCTGCACCCGAGAGGCGCGACGAGGTGGTCGAGGAGGTCGCCGACGATCTCGCCGAGGTCGACTACGGCTCCTGGACCGGCCGGACCATCAAAGAACTGCTGAAGGAACCGCTGTGGCAGGTCGTGCAGCGGCAACCCTCGGCTGCCGTGTTTCCCGGAGGGGAGGGGCTCGCGCAGATGTCGGCGCGGTCGGTCGCCGCGATTCGGAGCCTCGATCGCCGGTTCGCCGGTGAGAACGGGGACGGACTGTGGGTGGCATGCTCGCACGGCGACGTCATCAAGTCGGTGATCGCCGACGCGATGGGAATGCACCTGGATTCGTTCCAGCGCATCGTCGTCGACACTGCCTCGATCACCGTCATCCGGTACGGATCCACCCGCCCGTACATCCACACCGTCAACAACACCGCAGCGGTGTCGATCCCGGCACCTCGGCCACCCCGGCCCGACGACCAGGATGATGCGGTGGTGGGTGGCGAGACGGGCGCCCACCTGAGGCTCGATCACGCTCAGCCCGATCATGCCCACGCCGCCCGGCCCCATCCGGGTCCGCTGCACGATCGACGGGTCCGGGGATAATGAACTTCACGACCAAGGAGGGGTGATGGCACGAGCCATTCATGTGTTCCGCAGCCCGGATCGCTTCGTTGCCGGGACCGTCGGCCAGCCCGGAGACCGGACGTTCTTCCTCCAGGCGGTCCATCAGGCGCGAGTCGTCAGCGTGATGCTGGAGAAGCAGCAGGTACAGATCCTCGCCGACCGGATCGGAATGCTGCTGGAGGAGATCCATCGCAGATTCGGCACCCCGATCCCGCCGGAAACAGAGTCCGTCGACGACCTCAATCCGCTGGTCATGCCGGTGGATGCCGAGTTCCAGGTCGGCACCATGGGCCTGGGCTGGGACGCCGAGGCGCAGGCGGTGGTCATCGAACTGCTGGCCGTCACCGACGCCGAGATCGACGAGAGCATCGTCCTCGACGACACCGAGGAGGGACCCGATGCTGTGCGCGTGTTCCTCACGACGGTCGCCGCCCGCGACTTCGCGGCCCACTCGTCCCTGGTGATCTCGGCAGGGCGACCACCCTGCCCGATCTGCGGTGGGCCGCTCGATCGTGACGGGCATCTGTGTGTGCGTACCAACGGCTACAAGCGGAGCGCCCAGCTGAGCAAATCACTCGACTTCATCGACCCCGAGGTGTTCAAAAGCCTTGCGGTGCAAGATGAATCGTTGTTCACCACCGACGACGACAGCGAGGACGAAGACGCGCAGGGTGAGGCGGATTCCGGCCCCGACGACGAGGGGCCCGCGTCCGGCGGCCGACATTGATGGCGGACGCCTCACCGCCGGATTCCGTGTCCGCGACGATCCTCGCCGAGGGTGAACTGGTCGTCGTGGGACGCATCCGGTCGGCAAGCAACGCGGCACTGGTATGCGATGCGGTCGGCGGGGACGAAACCGAACTGCGGTGCGTATACAAGCCGGTCCGCGGGGAAGTGCCGCTGTGGGATTTTCCCGACGGCACCCTCGCCGGCCGGGAGGTGGCCTCGTATCTGATTTCCGATGCCCTGGGCTGGTCGGTGATACCGGAGACCGTCCTGCGCGACGGTCCGGCCGGGCCCGGCATGGTGCAGCGATGGGTCGAGACGGTCGATGCCCCCGACGATCCGGCCCGGCTCGATCTGGTCGATCTGTGCCCGCCGGCTCTTGTGCCGGAGGACTTCAAGTCGGTGCTGGAGGCCTACACGCCAGCCGGTGACCCTGTGGTCCTGGTCCACGCCGACGACCCGCGGTTGCAGCGGATGGCGGTGCTCGACGTCGTGCTCAACAACGCCGACCGCAAAGGCGGACACGTCCTGGAAGGGCTCGATGGCGGGGTGTACGGCATCGACCACGGCATCTGCCTGCACACCGATGACAAACTGCGCACGGTGCTCTGGGGGTGGGCGGGTGAGCAGATCCCGGCGCACCTGCTCGCCGACATCGCCTCGCTGGCCGACGACCTCGGTCCCGATGGCCCGGTGCGCGCCGCCTTGGCCGGATTGATCACCGACAGGGAGATCGGCGCGGTGGCCACCCGATGCGCAGAACTCGTCGACACCGGTGCGATGCCGTACCCGCCGGGCCGGCGACCGATCCCGTGGCCCCCGTTCTGACACGAAAATCAGTGGTCGCCGCAAGCGTAAGTCCTTACGCTCGGCAGATGAGCAACAGCGCGAGCCGGTTTCCCGACTGCGTCCCAGTCCTGTCGGACGGTGTGGTGACCTTGCGCGCACACCGCGCCGACGACATCGACCGCGTCTACCGGCAGGCCACCGATCCCGAGATGGCCAGGTGGACCACGGTTCCCGTTCCGTATGAGTGTGCTGATGCCGAAGAGTTCGTGCTGCAACATATCCCGGCCAAATGGAACAGCGGCACCGCGATGTGCTGGGTGATAGATGTCGACGGTCTCTTCGCGGGCGGGGTCGACATCCGTGGCGACGGCCCCGAACCCGAGATCGGTTACGGTCTGCACCCGGACCAGCGGGGCCGGCGAATCATGAGCCGGGCGGTGCGGCTGGCCGTCGCGCACGCTTTCGCGGTCGGCAAGACACGCATCGGATGGGTGGCTCTCGACGGCAACCTCGCCAGCCTGCGCGTCGCACACCAATGCGGTTTCGTGCTGGACGCCTGGGTACCCGGTGGTGCCATCGCTCGCGGAGAGCCGGTCGACGCCTACCGGGCATCACTGCGTGCGGGAGATCCGTTGCATCCCCGGACTTCCTGGGAGTCCACGCTGGCTGACGCCGCACGGATGCGCGAGGCCCATCCGGGTCCGGGCGAACGGACCCTGGAAACGCAGTCGGAATACCTTGCGTCCAGGGCCCGCGAACACAAGCCCTAGTCGTCCGCTTCCGGGAGCACGGTTCGGTGAACGGTCGGGCCCCAGCGCTCCACCCAGTCGGCGAGGCTGGTGTCGGTGTCGAAGGTGCTGTCGATCTGATAGAGCCCGGCGGTGGGGCAGCTCGCCCCGATCTCGACGAGCACCGGGCGCAACGACGTCTCGACGGCCAGTGCGTGTGCGGGTCCGCCGCCCAGCATCAGCGGGATCGCCACCACATCCCGCAGGCCGGTGCCGCCGGCGAACTGGTCGAGGAACAGTTTCAGCAACCCGGTGTAGGTGGCTTTGAAGGTGGGGGAGGCGATGATCGCCAACCGGGCCGACTGGACCTTCGCGACCGCGTCGGCGACGCCGGGATCGCCCCAACCCAGGAGGCCGGGCCCGAGTTCGGACAGCTCGATGGTCTCGGTGTCCCCGCCCAGCGCCTGCGCCAACCGCTCGCCCGCCGTGCGGGTACGCGAACCGGGTTTCGGATTGCCGACCACCACTACTGTTCTCACAGATTCAACTCCTCGCTCATAGGTCCTCAGTGATTGCTCACCGAACACATGCCCATGCGAACGCGTGCCCGTCAACCCCACGTTCCGTCGTCGGCGAAGGGTTGACGAGACCGTCCTGGCGTGCAGGCGGCTACACCATGGCGAGGGCGGCGTCGACGACCTCGGTTTGCTGCGCACTCAGGTACGCGACAAGTCCGATGAACGCCCACGTCAGCGCCGTCAGCACCGACCACGCGATCAGGTTGAGCCTGCGGTAGTGCACCAGGCACGCGGTGAACTCCCGCAGGAAGCCCGCCGGTACGTAATAGCGGGCCGTCGGAGCGCCGATCACCGTGGCCGGCAGCCCGAGGCGCCGGGTCAGCGATGCCGCGCGCAGCGTGTGGAAGTTGCTGGTCACCACCGCCATCGTCGACCACTCGTAGCCGCGTTCGGCGAGTACGTCGCGGGTGTTGCGCAGGTTCTCCTCGGTGGTGGTGGAGGTGTCCTCCTCGATGATGCGGTCGGCCGGCACACCCTGCTCGATCGCGTACCGGGCCATCGCCGCCGCCTCGGAGACCGCCTCGTCGGCACCTTGTCCGCCGGAGAGCACCAGCACCGGTTGTCCACCGGTCGCGGTGATCTTGTCGAGTACCTCGATCCCGCGATCGATGCGGGCGGCCAACAACGGTGTGACCCTTTCACCCGACAGTCCCGCGCCGAGGACCACCACCACCTCGGCGGGCGGAACACGGCCGATCTTGCTGTACAGCCACGCGTACAGGGTGTATCCGACGAGTTCGGCGACGATGATGCCCAACGGGATGACGACCAGCGCCATCCCGGCCACCAGGCCTCACCACGTGGCCTTCCCATTGAAGACGATGAGGGCCGCCACGAATGCCGCGACCACCGTGGTGAGCAGGAAGCAGCCGAACACGGCCGGCACGAGCGTGGCGATCCGCAGTCCTTCCCGCCGGATGATCACAAGGCCGTTGAAGACCAGGCTCACCCCGGCCGCCATCGCTGTCAGGATCACCAGCAATATCGGACCGAGAATGACCATGTCGATGAGGTTGCTGCCCACCGAGATCCGCGCCATGAGGATGACCAGGAACACCCAGACGGCAACAAGGCTGACCACGATTGCCATCCCGTGCCCGGTGCGGCGAGGTTCGCGGGCAATCCGCCAACACGTTCCGGCGACGAGTGTCAATGCGACGAGCCCGGTGATCAGAGCGGCGACAGTCATGGCACGTGCCGATGACCGGTCGGCGGCGGAGGTACTTGTGCGCGGCTCACGGCACCCGATGTTATCGGCATGATCGGCAACCTTCTGCCGGATCTGGCACTTCCGACAGCCCGCGTGTCGCGACGTCTGCCGTCACTGGCCGATCTGGTCCGAAATAATCGATTGTGCGCTCAAACGCGGACGCCTATATTTATCTCTCGTACAGCCGAGGGCGATCCGGCGAACTCCGGATTGGCCACCAAAGGTGTTCGAAGGCAAGATCATTGACAACTTCATGACATTCGGCATGGCGAATAATCCGGGGAGACCCGGTGAAAGGCGTGTGACAAGCGTCGCCGGAAGCAATTCCGGTACCCCATGCACTACGAGCCGGAACCTTCACCTCAGGGTGGAGGCACCTCCGAAGCGCGTTGATGGCGTCGCCCCGCGAAAGGGAGGCGCAGGGAGAGCCGATCGGTGACCCAGCACCTGCCAGGTGCAGTTCAACAGTAACGGAACGTGCGGCAGAGTAAGGAGTTTGAAGTCCGAGATGGTCAGTCGAGGGCGTACTCCATGAACGCGGAAGCGGGGCGTGGCGGCTTCGACGATGCGGGAGAGATCAAGTAGGCCTTGACAGCCGAACGGTCGAGGGTGCGTGGTATTCCGTCTTCAAAAGGGGCGGAGCCACAAGGGAAAGCGCATCCTCTGTCAGTCCACTAGCTCAACGGGCAGAGCGATTGACTTCAAATCAGTAGGTTGGCGGTTCGAATCCGTCGTGGTTTCCTCCAAATAAGCGAAAGCCTTTCCCCGGCAGCAGTACGACAGTGTCCTAATCCCTGACCCGGCAACGGGAATCAGGGCACCCGAAGGTCCGTAAGACCTGACGGTGTTCATGCGCGAGTAACGGTAGCGGAGAGACCGGCCGGTCTTTCTTCGACGCCAAAGCGGTGGAGAAGCTGTTGTCGTGACGCGTGGTGCCACGTACGGCACTGGACATGGTGACTACCGTCGAGAGGCGGTGGATACGCGGAAAACCCCCCACTGGGAATACAGACCGCAAAAGGTCACCGGGAGCGGCGAGGTAGTCTCACTCGCCGCACACAAACGTCGATGCGCTTCCCGCGCACAGAATTTCGTCCCGCTTATCGGATCTCGCGATATCCGATGAGCGGGACGAAGTTTGCGTAGCGGGACCGGCTCATTCGCCCAGGTAGGTGCCGAAGCTCCAGATGTTGCCTTCGGGGTCGCGGACCGAGAATCCGCGGGAGCCGTAGTCCTCGTCGGTCAGGCCCTGGATCACCTCGGCGCCGGCAGCGGTGGCGCGGGTGAACAGGGCGTCGGGATCGTCGCAGACGACGTAGACGGCACCCTGACCAGGGATCCGCACGCCGAACGGGCCGTCGTCCTTGCCCGTGGTGCCGAACATGATGCCGCCGCCGAGCGGCCACGTCAGTTCGGCGTGTTCAACGATCGTCGGATCGTCCTCCTGCGTGTACCAAGCACGCTTCTCGAAGCCGAATGCGGCGATGAGAAAGTCTGCGGCGGCGGGTGCGTCGCGGTAGGTGAGACAGGGCCAGATGGTCGGTGAATTACTCATGGACCCATCCTCACCCGAGGTGAGCATCGTCGTATTGGAAAGATGGAAGCTCCTCACTTCGCAGCCACTGCGCCGGAGTACAGCCGGCCAGATAGGTGAACTCGTTGGTCAGATGCGCCTGGTCGTAGAAGCCGCAGACGGCCGCCACCTGCGCGATCGATATATGCGACGGAACCGCCTGCAACATGCGGCGGGCCCGCTCGAACCGGACCACTCGCGCGGCGAGCTTGGGTCCGAGCCCGAATTCGTCGGTGAACTGTCGCGTCAGATGCTGGCGGCTCCATCCTGTTGCCGAGGAGATGTCGCTGACCGTGGTGGTGCCCCCGGTACTGACCAGCAGATCCCAGGCGTGATCGAGTTCGGGGGCGACCTCCGGGAGGTCCGGTCGTAGCAGACGCGTCAATATCTCGTCGCACACCGCGAACCGGTCCGCCCAGTTCGGTGTGACCTGCAGCCGCTCCCACAGTTCACTGCCCACATGCGAGACCACGTCGTCGAGTTCGACGGTGGTGTTCCACAATTCCCGGGCCGGCCGGGCGAACAGGGTGCGGAACCCGACGGGCGTCAGCTCGATACCCACGCCTTCTTGATTGCCGTCGTGCGCGATCAGCGCGGGCAAGGCCTGCAGGCCGCTGAGTACGCACCGGTACGATCCGGGCGCCTGCCGCGGATCGGTTTGCGCGGCAATGTCGATCGGGCTGCCGATACTGACGATGAAGGTGACGTGCCGTGAGGGCAGACCACGGTGCACCCCGGGTGCGTATCCCTGCAGCCGGTACCCGTAGTACTGCTCGATGAGGCCGGCCAGTGCCGGCGCAGGCCGCCTCGCCGCCGACATCGTTCCCATCCATCCACGCTACGCGTCACAAACCCCACCGCTGGGGTCCGGCATCGCAATAGTTGTCGTGCCGAGGCTCAGCGGTGGGGTTTGTGACCGCGACACGGGAGTCTTCCAGCCGGTCGAGCTTCGCATTCATGGTGACCGCCCCCGGATCCTCGTCGTCGACCACCAGCACCCGCATGGCTGCCATTATGTCCGTTTCGGGCCGGGCGGTTATCCACAGGCACGTGACGGACCCCTGGTGTGAAAGCCGATGTCAGAGTTGAATCAGTGGCCATGATTTGGAGGGAGACATACCATGACCAGCATGACCACCGAGGTGAAGGACCTGCCACGCGGGCGCGCGTTCACCCGCGCCGACCTCGCCACGATGCCCGATGACGGCCATCGGTACGAGATCATCGACGGGAGCCTCATCGTGAGCCCCGCGCCGAGGATCCGGCACCAGATCGTCGTGACCGCGCTCATTCCGCGGTTGCGTGACGTCTGTCCGCCGGACGCCCGAGTACTTACAGCACCGGTCGACGTTGTTCTCGCCGACGACACGGTGATGCAACCGGACATTCTGGTTGCCCTGCGTACTGACTTCACCGAATCCGATCTGCCCGGCCCGCCACTGTTGGCAATCGAGGTGCTGTCCCCGTCCACCAGGGGAATCGACCTGCTGCTCAAGAAGGAACGCCTGCAACGCGCCGGTTGCCCGCATTACTGGGTCATCGACCCAGATGAGCCGTCGATCATCGCGTTCACGATGCGCGATGGCGTGTTCGAGTTGTGCGGTCAGGCCGCAGGAACGGAAACATTCGCTGCGACAGAACCTCTCAGCATCGCCTTCACACCCGACGAGCTGATCGACTAGTACGTCTGAGTGTGCGTTCGATCCCGATTTCCGGGACTGGACGCACGCTCAGACGAGATTCCGGTCTCAGCGCACCGGGAGCGAGTCGTCGCGGCGCAGGACGAAGAAGTACGGCCGCGCAACACCTTTCAGATCCATCGCACCCAGGACCGCGTCGTCGGAGATGCGGTGGAAGACGTCGTTGATGGGGAGCTGGTCGTAGACCATGGTGGCCGAGTCGACACCCCGGTAGCGGGTGGTGCGCAGCCGCGCCTTGGAGCCGCGGGCCCGGGTGGCGAAGTTGGTGGCACCGATCGGCCGGGAGAACGACATATTCCGCAGTTGCGGAGCAGCACGCAGGGCGCCGAGCGCGCTGAACGCCATCACCGGATTCATCGGCCACAGGCTCTTGCCGTCCCGGCTCGGGAACAGCAGCGGATGCACGTTCTCGGAGTCGATGAACTGCTTACCCCACCAGCCGCTCGCTGCGAGCGCGCCGTCGATGGGATGTCCGGTGGGCATCTCGGCTCCATGCCAGGTACCGAACATGAAGTCGGGGTCGACGGCATCGAGTGAGTCGAACAGTGCCGACGCCGCTTCGGTGGTGGTGGGCGCGTCGGGGATCACGTCATGAAGCTGCATGTCGCAGATCCTAGATGCGATGCTATATCTTCCAGAAATCGGTATGGCAACAGTCACAGTTACCCGCGATGGCTCAGTGATGGAAGTGCGATCCGGTTCCCTCCCTCGGCATCGGGCCGTCGAGGGCATCAAGGAAGGCGACCTTACTGTCGATATCGCGCAACAATGCGGTCGCCAGATCGTGGCTCAGGCCGGTGCGGACGACTATGCGCTGCAACGTCATGTCGGGGAGGTCGTCGGCCATCGGGTAGGCCGGGACCAGCCAGCCCTTCATGCGGAGTCGGTCCGACAGGTCGTACAAGGTCCAATTGTCGGTGTATCCGGGCTTGAGACGCCACGCGAACACCGGGATGGTGTCGCCCTTGCTGACCAGTTCGAACGGCCCCATCTCCGCGATCGATGACGACAGATACACGGCGACATCCAGCGAGGCCTGCTGGATGTGCTTGTAGCCTTTGCGGCCCAACCGCAGAAAGTTGTAGTACTGCAACAGCACCTGCGCGCCGGGCCGCGAGAAGTTGAGCGCAAGGGTGGGCATGTCGCCGCCGAGGTAGCTGCAGTGGAACACCATGCTCTCGGGCAGGGCGGCGGTGTCGCGCCACACGATCCAGCCCAGGCCCGGGTAGACGAGCCCGTACTTGTGGCCCGAGGTGTTGATGGACACCACTCGCGGTACCCGGAAGTCCCATTCGAGGTCGGGCTGGCAGAACGGCGCGATCATGCCGCCCGACGCTCCGTCGACGTGAATCTTGACGTCGAGACCCGTCGCGGCCTGGATTTCGTCGAGTTTCTCGGAGATTGCCTTGACCGGCTCGTACAGGCCGTTGTAGGGGACACCCATGATCGCCACCACGCCGATGGTGTTCTCGTCGACGTACCTGTCGAGGTCGTGGCCGTCGAGGACGAAGTGTTCCTCGCTGACCGGCACCCAGCGCGGTTCGACCTCGAAATAGTTCAGGAATTTCTCCCAGCACACCTGAACGGCGGTGGACAGCACCAGGTTCGGCCGATCGATCGGCTTGCCTTCGGCTTTGCGCCGGGCCTGCCAGTGCCGTTTGAGCGCGAGTCCGCCGAGCATCGCCGCCTCCGACGACCCGATCGTCGACGTACCGATCGCGTCGTCCACATCGGGCACATGCCACAGGTCGGCGATGATCTTCCAGCACCGGTCCTCGATGGCCGCGGTTTGCGGATACTCATCCTTGTCGATCATGTTCTTGTCGTACGTCTCGGCGTACAGCCGACGGGCCTCGTCATCCATCCAGGTGGTGACGAAGGTGGCCAGATTCAGGCGTGCGTTGCCGTCGAGCATCGCCTCGTCGTGCACGATCTGGTAGGCGGTCTCGGGCAGGCTCATGTCGTCGGGGATGGTGAATTTGGGCAGTTCGGTGGCTTCGCCGGGACGTACGAACACCGGGTTGAGGATCAGTTTCGCGCCATGATTCGTCGTGTGCCGGGCGTTGGTGTGCTTGCGGGCCATGATTCCTCCTCGATGAGCGTTACCTCGTCTTCCACAGTCCCAGACTTCGACGCCGGCGAAGGCCGAGTTCGGCGATGTCCGGCTCGGCCGGCAGCGTACGCGGTTGACCGTGCGTTTGATCCCGGAAACCGGGACTCAACGCAATCTCAGGGGCTGATCCAGGACGGCAGCGGTGCTCCGCCGACAAGCCGTACGTTTCCCCGTAAGGCCGGGGCGCGATCGGAGGCGGGCGGAAACATTCCATACAGTGGACGCATGCAATCGTGGCCACAACCCAGCCTCCCGGTCGTCCCCCGCCGTGGTCCGGCACTCCGGCTGTACGACACAGCCGATCGTCAAGTGCGGCCGGTCACCCCCGGCGAGACCGCGACCATGTACGTGTGCGGTATCACCCCGTATGACGCCACCCACCTCGGACACGCCGCGACCTACCTGACTTTCGACATCGTCAACCGGGTGCTGCGTGACCAGGGGCACGAGGTGCACTACGTGCAGAACGTGACCGACGTCGATGATCCGCTGTTCGAACGGGCCGACCGCGACGGCATCGACTGGCGCGATCTCGGTGCCCGCGAAACGCAGTTGTTCCGCGACGACATGACCGCGCTGCGGGTGCTGCCGCCGCGGGACTACATCGGCGCCGTCGAATCGGTGAACGAGGTGGTGGAGGCCGTCGGGAAGCTCGTGGCCTCCGGGGCCGCCTACATCCTCGACGACGAATACCCGGACATCTATTTCCGCACCGATGCCACCGAGCAGTTCGGGTACGAATCCGGCTATGACCGGGCCACGATGGACAGGTTCTTCGCCGAACGCGGTGGTGATCCCGACCGCCCCGGCAAACGTCATCCGCTCGACGCCCTGCTGTGGCGTGCCGCGCGGCCCGGCGAACCGTCGTGGGAATCGCCGCACGGGCCGGGCCGTCCCGGCTGGCACATCGAATGCTCGGCGATCGCCCTCAACCGTCTCGGCGTCGAATTCGACATCCAGGGTGGTGGGCAGGACCTGATCTTCCCGCACCATGAGTTCTCCGCCGCGCACGGTGAAGCACTCACGGACTCGCGCCGTTTCGCGCGCCACTACGTGCACACCGGCATGATCGGCCTCGACGGCGAGAAGATGTCCAAGAGCCTCGGCAATCTCGTACTGGTGTCCAGACTGCGGCAGCAAGGGGTCGATCCCGCGGCGGTTCGGCTCGGACTGCTCGAAAGTCACTACCGCACCGACCGGATGTGGACGGATGAGGTGCTTGAGCGAGGGGTAGCGCGGCTGAACCGTTGGCGAACGGCTGCCGCTGCCGCTGTGGGCCCCGACGCCGCGGACGTCATCGACCGGGTCCGTCAGCATCTGGCCGACGACCTGAACACCCCCAAAGCACTCGACGCCGTCGACGCATGGTGTGCCGATGTGGAGACGGGAATCGGTAGGTCGGCGTCGGCGCCGGAAGAAATCGCGACAGCCGTCGACGCATTGCTCGGAATCACGCTGCGCTGAGTGACAGAAATCTCGTTCGCTTGGGTACAGTGCTCTGGTGGCTCGCGCGAAAGAGATCAGCTCCGACACGGATTCGGGTGTGTGGACGGTCGTCACCCAGACCTCGACATACCTGCTCGACTTCAACGAGATGACGCTGCTGCGGGCACCCGGCGTGGGCGTGTCCGACAGCGAGGAATGGGCGGTCAGCAGGCTGCGCCGCGACTCCGAGGACATCCCGCTGCTCGGTGTGCGCACCTGCCGGGTCGGTGAATCGGCCCAGTTCTGGGTGCGGGCCGCCGACGACCCGGACGTGCGCACTTGGCGCATCACCACCCCGGTCGAGTCGATCGAGAAGATCGGCTAACCGGGGAATGGTCCGGAGTCGCCGCGCCGCTTGAGGTACCGCTCGAACTCGGCGGCCAGCGCGTCACCGTCGAACTTGGCCATCAACTCGTCGGGGTTGTCTTCCTCGGCATCGCCGCGTTCTTCCAGGCCACGCACGTATTCGGCGATCTCGTCGTCGTCCTCGGTCATCTCGGTGACCGAACGTTCCCACTCGTCGGACTGCTCCGGCAGCGTCCCCAACGGCACCTCGATGTCGAGGACCTCCTCGACGCGCCGCAGTAACGCGATGGTCGCCTTCGGGTTGGGCGGGGTGGATACGTAGTGCGGTACCGCAGCCCAGAACGACAGTGACGGCAACCCCTCCTGCACGAACAGGTCCTGCAGCACACCGGTGATGCCGGTCGGTCCCTCGTACCGGCTTTCGGCCAGGTTGTAGCGGGTGGCCGATTCGCTGCTGTAGGCGGCGCCGGTCACCGGAACCGGCCGGGTGTGCGGGGTGTCGGCGAGCAACGCACCGAGCATCACCGTCAACTCCACACCGAGGGCGCGGGCGATATCGACGATCTCGGCGCAGAACCCGCGCCAGCGCATGTTGGGTTCGATACCGCGGATGATGACGATGTCGCGATCCGAGCCGTCGGGGCTGCAGTAGGAGATCGACGTGGTCGGCCAGTCGATTCGCCTGGTCACACCGTCGACCTGCTTCACCGTCGGCCGGTTGACCTGATAGTCGTAGTAGTCGTCGGAATCGATGTCGATGAGGTGTTCGGCATCCCAGTTCAGTGCCAGATGCTCGACCGCACCGCTCGCGGCGTCTCCCGCATCGTTCCACCCCTCGAAGGCGGCGACCAGCACCGGACGGCGGAGCCGGGGGAGTTTCGACAGCTGCTCAGCGTTCACTGATCCAGCCTACGACCCGAGCGTGGATCACGGCGAACCAAAACCCCGACGCAGGTGGCGCGGGAGCGGTCGCAGTGATTCGAGTAGTCGACTACTCGTGCCGGCACCGCAGGCCAAACCTAGAGTTCGCTCTGACACACTCCCTGCGAGAAAGGCATGGCCCGATGAAACACCTCACAGAATGGGTCAGAACACTGCTTCTGGCCGCACTCACCGCCATCCTGGCGCTCGGAACTCTCCTGGCAGCACCTGCCACGGCAAGACCGGGCTTTGATCCGAACAGTCGCATCGAGCGTCCCATCGGGAATACGGACATACTCGGCAAGCAGCTGTTCGTCGACGTGGACAGGAACAAGCAGATCACCGTCGAAGTGTGGCTGCCCGCGACGTGGAACTCGCTGAAGAGCAAGGCGTCGGGATTCGGTGGTCCGGTCACCGCCAGTTGGTACTTCACGACCATCGATCCGAAAGCGCCAAAGGACTACTACACGGGAACCGACGGCCGAAAGACCACATTCTCGGGACAGTCACCGGCTCGCAGGACCTTCTACGCCCGCCGCGACGCATACGAGGTCAAGGTCAGGAGATCGGCCCAGAACGGCATTGCGTACACATACGGCGTCCCCCGGAAACATTCCACGCTGTGGTTCCCGGGCTGCAAGATCTACGTCAACGGAGTAGTCAAGTACAAGGACGATCCGTACGTCGCTCACGCGAACACCAAGGCGTCCTGGACCTGCAGTACCCGGCTGGACCGTATCCAGTAGGGCCGAGCATCTCGCAGTGGGGTTGCGGCGGGTGACTACGCCCCGCCGCGGCCCTCACTGCGAGATGTGCGTGAATACACCAGGCCGGCAACTGGGGGTATAGGCGCTGCTGAGCGGTCGCCGATAGAGCCTTCGGTCGGATCGCAACTGAGGGCGAACTAAGCTGTCAACCATGTCCCATAGCAAATCGCACGCAACCGAACAGGCCGGATACGACTCATCCTTCCTGTCGGCCATGTCCCGCCGGGTGTTGATCGGCGACGGTGCGATGGGCACGATGCTCCAAGCCGCAGATTTGACCCTTGACGATTTCAACGGCCTCGAAGGCTGTAACGAGATCCTCAACGACACCCGGCCCGACGTACTCGCCGATATCCACCGAGCCTACTTCGAGGCCGGCGCCGACGCCGTCGAAACCAACACATTCGGCTGCAACCTGTCCAACCTCGGTGACTACGACATCGCGGACCGCATCCGCGAACTGTCCTACAAGGGCACCGCCATCGCCCGCGGCGTCGCCGACGAGATGGGTGCCTCGGCCGACGGCACCCCCCGTTTCGTGCTCGGTTCCGTCGGGCCCGGGACCAAACTGCCGAGCCTGGGCCACACCACGTTCGAGATCATCCGCAACGCCTACTTCGAATGCGTGGCCGGCATGCTCGACGGCGGCGCCGACGCGATCCTCATCGAGACCAGCCAGGACCTGCTGCAGGTGAAGGCCGCGGTGGTCGCGGCCCGTCGGGCGATGGCAGAGCTGGGCCGGTCCATCCCGATCATCTCCCATGTGACCGTCGAAACCACCGGCACCATGCTGCTCGGTTCGGAGATCGGGGCGGCGCTGACCGCGATCGAACCACTCGGCATCGACATGATCGGCCTGAACTGCGCCACCGGCCCCGCCGAGATGAGCGAGCACCTGCGGTACCTGTCCAAGCATGCCCGGGTCCCGGTGTCGGTGATGCCGAACGCGGGGTTGCCCGTGCTGGGCCCCAACGGTGCTGAATACCCGCTGACGCCGGACGAGCTGGCCGAGGCCCTGAGCGGCTTCGTCGGCGGGTTCGGTCTGGAATTCGTGGGCGGCTGCTGCGGAACCACACCCGAACACATCCGGCAGGTGGCGCAGGCCGTCGCCGAGGTCACCCCCGCGGTGCGCACGCCCGAGCATCAGTCCGAGACGTCGTCGCTGTACACGGCGGTGCCGTTCGACCAGGACGCGAGCTTCCTGGTGATCGGCGAACGCACCAACTCCAACGGCTCCAAGGCGTTCCGCGAGGCGATGATCTCCGGCGACTACCAGAAGTGCCTGGACACCGCCAAGGACCAGACCCGCGACGGCGCCCACATGCTCGACCTCAACGTCGACTACGTGGGCCGCGACGGCGCCGCCGACATGACGGCTCTGGCCACCCGCTTCGCGACGTCCTCGACACTGCCGATCATGATCGACTCCACCGAACCCGACGTCATCCAGGCCGGTCTGGAAGCACTCGGCGGCCGGTGCGCAGTGAACTCGGTCAACTACGAGGACGGCGACGGTCCCGATTCGCGGTTTGCGCGCATCATGCGGCTGGTCGTCGAACACGGTGCCGCAGTGGTGGCGCTGACCATCGACGAGGAAGGGCAGGCCCGCACCGCCGACCACAAGGTGGCGATCGCCGAGCGGCTGATCACCGAGATCACCGACGACTGGGGGCTGTCGGAGGAGGACATCATCATCGATGCCCTCACCTTCCCGATCTCGACCGGGCAGGAGGAGGTGCGCCGCGACGGCATCGAGACAATCGAGGCCATCCGGCGGATCAAGGAAGCTCACCCGAGCATCCACTTCACCCTGGGCATCTCCAACATCTCCTTCGGCCTGAACCCGGCCGCCCGGCAGGTGCTCAATTCGGTGTTCCTGCACGAATGTGTGCAGGCCGGACTCGACACGGCCATCGTGCACGCCTCCAAGATCCTGCCGATGGCGCGCATCCCCGAGGAGCACCGCACGGTCGCCCTCGATCTGGTCTACAACCGGCGCACCGACACCTATGATCCGCTGCAGAAGCTGATGGAGTTGTTCGAAGGGGTGTCGGCGGCGTCGGCACGTGAATCGCGGGCGGCGGAACTGGCTAAGCTGCCACTGTTCGAACGGCTGGAGCGACGCATCGTCGACGGCGAGCGTAACGGCCTCGAGGCCGACCTCGATGAGGCGATGATCGAGGTGCCGCCGCTGAAGATCATCAACGAGACATTGCTGGCCGGCATGAAAACTGTTGGTGTGCTGTTCGGTTCGGGACAGATGCAGCTGCCGTTCGTGCTTCAATCGGCCGAGGTCATGAAAACCGCTGTGGCGCACCTGGAACCGCACATGGAGTCGACCGGTGCCAGTGGTAAGGGCCGGATCGTGCTGGCCACCGTCAAGGGCGACGTGCACGACATCGGCAAGAATCTGGTCGACATCATCTTGTCCAACAACGGCTACGAGGTTGTCAATATCGGTATCAAACAACCGATTTCGACGATCCTGGAGGTCGCCGAGGACAAGAAGGTCGACGTCATCGGTATGTCGGGTCTGCTCGTGAAATCGACCGTAGTGATGAAGGAGAACCTCGAGGAGATCAATTCACGAGGTTTGGCGGAGGAGTATCCGGTGCTGCTCGGCGGTGCCGCACTCACCCGCGCGTACGTCGAGAACGATCTCACCGACACCTACGACGGCGACGTGCACTACGCACGTGATGCTTTCGAGGGTTTGCGGTTGATGGACGACATCATGGCCACCAAACGGGGAGAGGGGCCGGCCCCGGACAGCCCGGAGGCGATCGCCGCCGCCAAGAAGGCCGCCGAACGCAAGGCCCGGCACGAGCGGTCCAAGAAGATCGCCGCCAAGCGCAAGGCGGCCGAAGTACCGGTCGAGGTTCCGGCCCGCTCGGATGTGGTCTCCGACAACCGTATTCCCACGCCGCCGTTCTGGGGTACCCGCATCATCAAGGGTGTTCCGATCGCCGAGTACATGCAATTGCTCGATGAACGGGCTCTGTTCCTGGGGCAGTGGGGGCTGCGTGGTACCCGTGGCAGCGACGGGCCGTCGTACGAGGATCTGGTGGAGTCCGAGGGCCGGCCGCGGTTGCGGCACTGGGTCGACAGGCTGTCGACGGAGAACATCCTGCAGCATGCCGCGGTGGTGTACGGCTACTTCCCGGCCGTCAGCGAAGGTGATGCGGTGCATGTGCTCACCGAGCCGCGTCCGGACGCTCCGGTGCGGTACACCTTCGAATTCCCGCGCCAGCAGCGGTCCCGGTTCTTGTGCATCGCCGACTTCATCGCCTCCCGCGAATCGGCCATCGCCGCAGGACATGTCGACGTGCTGCCGTTCCAGTTGGTGACGATGGGCCAACCCATCGCCGATTTCGCCAACAAACTGTTCGCCGACAACGCCTACCGCGACTACCTCGAAGTGCACGGCATCGGCGTGCAGCTGACCGAGGCGTTGGCCGAGTACTGGCATCAGCGGGTGCGTTCGGAACTGTCGTTCGGTGAAGAGGACCCGGAGAACCCGCAGGGCTTCTTCGACCTCGAATACCGTGGTGCGCGTTTCTCATTCGGCTACGGTGCCTGCCCGGATCTCGAAGACCGCGCCAAGATGATCGCGCTTCTCGAACCCGAACGCATCGGTGTCGTCCTGTCCGAGGAGTTGCAGCTGCACCCCGAGCAGTCCACCGACGCGTTCGTTCTGCACCATCCGGAAGCCAAGTACTTCAACACCTAGCCCGCTGTGGGGTGGATCGGGACCGTATACGAGCCCCGATCCACCACATAGTTGTTGCCAGAAACGGCGCAGGGCGCTCCCACCCGGTTCACAGCAAACACGGCGACAGTGGGTCTCATGACCTCTGCAACTCTTGCGCGCTCTGGCAGTGCCCAGGTAGACACCGACGACCAGGCCGGGCCACCGGGAACCCCCCGATGGCTGCGCTGGTCGGTGCTCGGCGCGATCGTCGTCGTGGCGCTGGTTGTCCGCTGGCAGTTCCTCGACATCGAAACCCTCGACTATCGCGCGTTTCTGAGTCGCTGGTATTCGGTGCTCGACGCTCAGGGCGTCGACGCATTCAAGGAGCGGTTCGCCGACTACAACTATCCGTACCTGTATCTGATCTGGATTCTGACGGCGCTGAACATTCCGGCGCTGGTGGGGATCAAAGCGATCTCGATCATCTTCGACTTCGTGCTCGCCTTCTTCGCCTATCGCATCGTGGCGTTGCGAACTAATCGGTTTTCGTTGCGGGCGTTGGTATTCGGCGTCATGGTGCTGTTGCCGTCGGTGATCGCCAACAGTGCGTACTGGGGTCAGGCCGACGGAATCTACTCGGCGTTCGTGGTCGGCGGCATCTACTTCCTGCTCCGGGCGCAGCGGGAGCGGATCGACCGGTCGTCGCAGGTGTGGAATGCGGTGTGGGCGTGCGCGTTCTTCGGGCTGGCGTTGTCGTTCAAGTTGCAGGCGGTGTTCGTGCTGCCGGTGCTGGCGTGGCTGGTGCTGCGGCGACGGCTGCCGTGGCAGTCCCTGGCAGCGATTCCGCTGGTGTTCGTGCTGATGGAGGTACCCGCCCTGATCGCCGGTGCGCCGCTGCACGACGTGCTGACGGTGTATCTGGATCAGACCGGCTCGTACAAGAAGCTGACCCTCGGCGCCGCGAATCTGTACCAGCTCGTCCCGATCGACGGCGACGCCACCTGGTTGGCGCACGCGGGGATAGTCGCGGCCGGTGCGATCGTGGTGGCCTTCCTCTCGTGGTCGGTGTGGAAGAAGCCGGCAGTCACCCCGGCATCGATTTTGGCCGTCGCCACGGCGAGCGCGGTGATCGTCCCGTTCCTGCTGCCGGCCATGCACGACCGGTACTTCTACACCGCCGAGGTGCTCAGCGTGGTGCTGGCGTTCTACCTGCCGCTGCGCTACGCGATCATCCCGGTGCTGATCCAGCTCGCCGCGATCGGTGTCTATCACTCGTCGCTCACCGGTGATCAGGGGATGGGCGGTCCCGACGGTGGCTTCGGCGGTGGCGGTAACGGTGGTGGACCGGGCGGGGCGGGATCAGCCACGACTGCCACGACCACCTCGGGCGGCGCCCCGGGCGGTGGACAGCAGGGCGGCAACGGTGGACCCGGCGGTGGTGGCCCCGGCGGCGGCAACGACGGCTACACGTCGGGACGAGGAGACAGCACTCTGGCGATGTGCACCACCGCGATGGGCCTGTCGGCGCTGACCCTGATCTACGCCGTCGCCCACACGGTCCGTCGCCGGTTCAGTCC
The DNA here is from genome assembly GCF_937858515.1 of uncultured Gordonia sp. Lineage (NCBI taxonomy): Bacteria > Bacillati > Actinomycetota > Actinomycetes > Mycobacteriales > Gordoniaceae > Gordonia > uncultured Gordonia sp. The sequence continues at coordinate 82,021 of NZ_CALLZT010000210.1, forward strand.
GGCAGCATCCGCTGAGTGAAGAACGCACCGAACGCCACACCGGTGCCGAGCGCGATGCAGATGGTGGCAGCACCGGCGAACTGTGCGCCGCCGGACTGTCCGCCCATCTCCAGCAGGATCCCCGACACGACGGCGATGCCGGGCAACAGGGCGCCGGTGATCCCCATCAGCGCGAACACGTGTTGTGGGTAACCGGTCCGGGCGGCCATGATCATCGACACCACACCGAGGACGATCGCGGCGACGGCGTTGGCCCAGAGGGTGTCGAAACCGGCGGCCACCAGCAGTGCCTGGTTCACCCCGCCGGTGATCACTCCGATGACGGCCGCGGGCACCAGCAGCTTGAGCCAGCCGCCGTTGGCCAGGGCGTTCCCGATCGCGCCGATCGCCGAGAACACCAGGGCGAGGTACCACGGCAGGCCCGGCAGTTCGTCGAGCAGCGGATGTTCCATGTTCAGGAGTTCACCGAGTTCGAAGGTCAGCGCGGCGCCGACGGTGATGCCCAGGCCGGTGACCGCGACGCTGCCGGCACGGGTCACCGCGGTGAGGTAATCGGAGTCGATCACGTCGTTCATCGCACCGATGATCTGCGGCAGCGGAACCAGCAGCAGCCAGTTCACGGCGATCGCGGCGGCCGCACCCACCGGGTCGACGAGGCCGAGTTTGACCGCCAGCGTCGCCGCCACCCCGGCCACGCAGCTCTGCACCGCAATGGTGAACAGGTGCGGAGTGTGCAAACGCCCCAGGACCTGCCCGGCGAGTGCGGTGACGACCTGCACCGCACTCGCCGTCACCCACGCCTGCCAGCCCACGCCCAACTGCATGGCGATCACGAACGCCAGCAACGTCATGCCGATCGTCACCGCCCACCACGGGGTCACGGTCGCCCGCAGTTCACCGATCTGATCGCGTAGCTCGTCGAGCTTGGAAACAGCGACATCGGCGTTGTCCTCGATGCGCTGAGCCAGGCGGTGCAGCCGCAACGACCGGGTGCAGTCGATGAGGTCGAGAGCGTCGGCGCAGGTGGTGACGGTGACATTGGAACCGTCCGGAAGATGCGCCTCAACGATCACGACCCGCCCGACGGTGGTGCAGTTGAACCCTTCCAGACCCAGCGCGTGCGCATCGGCGCTCAAGATCTGCTTGGTGCGCCACCCGGATTGCCCGGACTCCAGAAAGCCGCAGGCGAGGTCGGCGAGCAGTCCCAGCCGGTCACGGATCTGGGTGGGCGTTGTCTCCATAGGAGGCAAGCCTAAGCCTTGCTCGGTGCGACTTTTGGCGTACTGAGCCGCGACACGGCCGGGTTGGCAGTCAGCCGCTGTTCGTGACGGCGTTCAGCGGTTGAAGATCACTCGATGGTGAACCACCGCCAGGCGCGCTTACCGGAGATCTTGTCGACCACGATGATGCGATAATGCCCGGGGTTCGAGTAGAGGCCGTTGTCCGTGACTCCGACACCACCCTGACACAACGCCGACTTGTACGTCGGTTTGGTGGTACCCGGGAAATAGATCTGGATCTGGCAGTTCATACCTTGTACTTCTGCACCTGATCGATCACGAGCTGACCACGCCACTCCCGGGGAAAAACCAGTGCTATAGACATTCGGCCCGTAGTTTTGTCCGTAGTAGGCGTTGATCTTCATCTTGATCGCAGCCACACCATTTCTCGCAGGTGCCGCGTTTGCTGGGGTCGTGGGTATCGTTGCGAGCGCAATACCAGTGACCAGGGCGATGGTCGGTACAATCTTCTTGAGCATTTGGTGACGCCTTTCGGAAATCTATGTGATCCGATACTGGGAATCTCAGTATGAGTGGTCATCGGCACTACGAATGTCACCCATGCGGGTGAACTTCCCGCGGGCAGACTGCGATACGACCGTTCCGACGTTCACTCATACCAGGGCCTGATCGATTTGGCCTCCCGAGGGTGGCATCGGGAATCATGGGCGCCATGAGCACCGCACCACTGGCCCCGGCGGCCGTCCTGTGGGACATGGACGGCACCCTGCTCGACTCGGAACCGATCTGGGACATCGCCGTCGAACAGTTCACGCTGCGTCACAGGATCTTGCTCACGCCCGCGTTGCGGGAATCGACGCTGGGCAACTCGCTGCCCGACGCGATCACCAAGGTGCACGATGCCGCCGAAGTACCCACGCGGGATCGGGACATGGCCGGGGACAGCCGCTGGGTGATCGACCATGTCGCCGAACTCTTCGCACAGGGACTGCCGTGGCGGCCCGGGGCAGCAGACGCGCTCGACATGCTCCTCGACGTTGGTGTCCCGTCGGTGCTGGTCACCAACACGATCCGGGAACTCACCGACGTCGCCCTCGACACGCTCGGGCGGCACCGGTTCGCCGCCACCATCTGCGCCGACGAGGTGGTGGCGGGTAAACCGCAGCCCTACGTGTACCTACGTGCGGCCGAGTTGGCCGGACGACGTCCAGGCGAATGCCTGGCCGTCGAGGACTCGCCGACCGGAACGATCGCCGCCACGTCCGCGGGCTGCCCGACGCTGGTCGTGCCGTCGGCGGTGCCGGTCCCGAAGGGATCGCTGCGCAGCTTCCGGGCAACCCTGGCCGGACTCACGTTCGGCGATCTGGTCGGCGCGTGGACGGGCGAGCACCAACATATCCATTAGGACCGGTCACCGGCGGCGTGCGAGAATAGCGCACCGTGAAGACATTCGAGGAGCTGTTCGCCGAACTCAGTGACAAGGCCGTCAGCCGCCCCGAGGGGAGCGGCACCGTCGCCGCCCTCGACTCCGGAATCCACACCCTGGGCAAGAAGATCATCGAAGAGGCCGGCGAGGTGTGGCTGGCCGCCGAACACGAATCCGACGACTCGCTCGGCGAGGAGATCTCCCAGCTCCTGTACTGGCTGCAGGTGATGATGATCAAACGCGGACTGACCCTCGACGACATCTACCGACATCTGTGAACCGATAGGCCCCAACACCTTTCACAGTCCCACCTCGTCAAAGGATCTACCCACCATGTTGCGTGTGGCAGTGCCCAACAAGGGCGCCCTCAGCGAATCCGCCTCGGCCGTCCTCGCCGAAGCCGGCTACCGGAAACGTTCCGACAGCAAAGACCTCACCGTCCTCGACAACACTAACGACGTCGAATTCTTCTTCCTGCGGCCCAAAGACATCGCCATCTACGTCGGTCAGGGCACCCTCGATCTGGGTATCACGGGCCGCGACCTGGCCGGTGACTCCGGTGCCTTCGTAGACGAACAGATCTCGATGGGCTTCGGTTCATCGACGTTCCGCTACGCCGCCCCCGCCGGAGCGCAGTGGACCGTCGGCGACCTCGCCGGAAAACGCATCGCCACCTCGTACCCGAATCTGGTGCGCCGTGACCTCGCCGACCGCGGTATCGACGCCGAGATCATCCGCCTCGACGGCGCCGTCGAGATCTCCATCCAGCTCGGGGTGGCCGATGCCATCGCCGATGTCGTCGGCTCCGGGCGCACCCTGCGTCAGCATGGACTGGTCGCCTTCGGTGACACCCTCTGCGATTCGGAGGCGGTGCTCATCTCGCGAGCCGATGCCGACCTGGGCAAGGCGGCACGCCAGTTCATCGCCCGGGTTCAGGGTGTGGTGTTCGGCCAGCAGTACGTGATGATGGACTACGACTGCCCCAAATCGCTACTGGAACAGGCATCGGCGATCACCCCGGGCATCGAATCGCCGACGGTCGCGCCGATGGCCGACCCGGACTGGGTGGCCGTGCGCGCGATGGTGCCGCGCAAACAACACCAGAACCTGATGGACGAACTGGCCGAGCTCGGCGCGAAGGCGATCCTGGCCACCGACATCCGCTCCTGCCGCTTCTAACCGTGCCCAACCGGCCACGCCTCCCCATCGCAGGTTGTGGTGTGAGGTCGGCCGGCGACCGAGCCTCGAAACCACGCAAGATGACAATGTCGTCTCACCGGGGTTTCGAGGCTCGCAAGCGCGCACCTCAACCGGCAGTCATCACCTCAGGCGTCGCCGAGAGCGGCGATGATGCGGGGGCGCAGTTCGGCGGCGGGGATCACCGCGTCGACCGAACCGACCTCGACGGCGCGGCGGATGCTGTGGATCTTGTCGAACTCGGCGGCCACCTCACCGAGCTTCTCCGCCCGCACCGAGGTGCGCACGTCCTCCAGATCCGTTTCCAGCAGGGTGCGTTCGGCTCCCTCGGCGCGCTCGGTGCGGGTGCGCAGCTCTTGCACCCGGGGATCGGCAGCCGTCCGGTGCGACACCTCACCGCCGAACACCGCTGCCGCGGCGGGCGCACCGCCGAGCACCGACGCGAACGATCCGTCGACCGCGAGCACCGTCATTCGCGGGTTGAGTGTCTTGGAGAACACCACGAACGCGCCGCCGTGGTAGCGAGAGATCACGCAGAAGGCGATCGGTCCGTCGAAATTGACGATGGCCCTGCCGATTTCGGCGCCGTACTCCAGCTGTAGCTTACGCATCGATTCCGGTGAACCGTCGAAGCCCGACAGGTTGGCCAGTACGACCAGCGGACGGTTGCCGCTGGCCGCGTTGATCGCCCGGGCCGTCTTCTTCGACGAATTGGGGAACAGGGTGCCCGCGGTGTAGGTATCCGGGCCGTCCGACGGCGGGAAACCGGTGCGCGGCACGGCCTTTGACTCGATACCGATGAGGCACACCGGATTTCCTGCCAGGTGTGCGTCGGTGACCACGGACGTTTCCGCGTCGGCCATGTTCGCCCAGCGTTCGAGCACCGGATGATCCTGGTCGGCGACCGCACGCATTACCGTGCGGATGTCGAACGGCTTCTTGCGATCCGGGTTGGCGGTAGCGGAGAAGATGTCACCGACAGTGGCGAAGTCGCTGCCGGCCAGCACGTGCGGGAACCCACTGACGTCACGGTCGACCGGGTCGGCGGTGACCGCTGAGCGCGGTGCGCTCTCCCCGGGCACCACATAGGTGTGGTCGTAGTGCGACATCAGGATGTCGCGTGCCGCAGTAAGATTCGGCGCCCAGTACTGCGCCTGGCCGTTGGGTCCCATCACCCGGTCGTAGCCGCCGATACCGAAGTTGTCCTCGGCCGACACACCACCGGAGAAGTCGAGCGCCTGCTTGCCGGTGAGCACCATCGCCGACTCCGGAGTCATCACCAGGATGCCCTTGGTGTGCATCAGCATCGTCGCCTCGGCGTTCCAGTACGGCTGCGCGCCGACGTTGATGCCGGCGACGACAATGTTGATCTCGCGGCCGTCCTGGGTGAATTCGACGATCTTCTTCAGGGCCGCCGCCACCCAGTCCATGTTCTCGGTACCGGACTCCATCGACACCCGGGCGCCTGCGGACAATGCGTACCATTCCAGCGGGATGTCCCGCTGCTCGGCCAGTTCCAGCGCCGCGATCACCCGGCGGCATTCTTGCTCGGACAACGCGCCGAGAGCCTTCGTCGGGTCACCGAGCAGCACCACACGCGTGATGCCCTGCGGATACTTCTCGGTGGCGGTGGTCACCAGGCCGGCGACGATCGCGGCCTTGTTCAGGCCCCGGGACCGGTCCACCGGAACCAGGGTGCCGTCGTCGGACAGGTCGTGTTCGGTGAAATCGCCCAGCAGATCGACCAGCTCGTAGGGGTACACGTTGCCGCGGGCCGCGGCACGCAGCACCTTCTGCCGGTAGGCGTCGATGGGTTCGACCGGTTCACCGATCGGGGTGTCGTAGTCGACGACGGCGTTACCGGCCGCGTCGAAGCTCAGATGGATGGCAGTCTTGACCAGTTCACCCGACTCCTCGTCGGGGCGGCGGCCGATGATCAGGATCTCCTCCAGACCGGCGCCCACGGTCGTGGGCAGCACCCGGTCGGCGATGGCCTGCAGTTCGTCGCTGGTCGTGGTGATCGGCGGCCACACGTACAGGGCCAGACGGTTGGTGCTGTACCGGGTGGCCGCAGGACGCCGCGCGTGGGCCCGGCGGATCGAATCCAGACAGGTGGCGATGGTGCGCTCCGCCGTCGGGTAGACGAGAAGGTTGTTGGGCTCGTCGCGGAACGGGGTGAGGTCGCGGACCTGTGCGAACGCGATCAGTCGATCGTCCGACGGGTTCTCCTTGGCGACCGCGCGGAACAGGTAGATCTCCTCGTCGTCGGTGGACCGCAGGCGTGTCAGATCGAACTTGTGCAACCGCTCCATCTGCATGCGCTGTGCGATATGTGGGTGCAGGCCCCGGATCAGCCGGTCCTCGGTGAGCCCCGACAGCGACGGCCGGAAGGTGAAATGGTGGTGCATGACAGTGCTGCCGACCCCGGCGACCGTCGCCGTGATGCGTTGCAGCTGTTCGGGAATCGGGCGCGCGGACACGATCTCGTGCAGCGCCGCCACCATCTCGTCGAAGGACGCGGGTTGACGTTCCCAGCTCAGGTAGATGTCGGCGACGACGGGCACCGAACTCGCTGAGGCCAGTTCGATCAGGCCACGGGTTGCGGCGTCGAGCGCGCCGTAGTTGACGGCGACCGAGGCGACGGTCACGTTGTGCCGGTCGGCGACGACGAAGTGGCATCCGGCGATGTCCCGGACTCGCAGATCGTTGAGACCCTTGTTGCCGTAGTAGCGGCGGGTCAGTACCTCCAGCATCACGGAGTTGTCGTAGTTGCCGCGGGCCAGGCGCTGGGCCAGCAACCGCACCAGCGGCTGTGTGCTGGGCACCATCTGCGCGATCCGTTCGGCGCGATCCGCGGCATCGGGATGCTGGTCGAGATAGCGCAATGATTTGCGGACATCGGTGTACACGCGGGCTCGATCGCGGCGCAGTACCGGCAGCGCGAACCAGGCGTATGCGACGCTACGGGCGACGTCGGCGATGCGGGGGAAACGCACCTGGGTGACCCCGACGAGACGTTCGAGGGCGACGGTGACCTGACCGGCGATGGCGCTGTCCGGCACGGGTTCGCGCAACCATTCCCGCAGCAGGGAGATGATCACGCCGGTCTCCGACCGCTGCTGGGCCAGGAAGATCCGGTACACGCTCGACTCCAACTCGGGAGTGCGGTCGAGTTCGGTCACCCCATAGTGCCGCAATGCGCTGGTCAGCGTCGTACGGAAGGATTCGGGCAGACCTGCGCGTTCGACGTCGAGACTGCGCAGATACGTGTGGAAGTATTCGCGGGCGCTGTGCACATGGCCCAGGCCGTCATCGTCCTCGGTGGACTGCCGATAGCGGTCCGACGGACCGTTGTTGGTCAGGTCGGCCAGATCGGTGAACACCTCGATGAGCTCAAGTTCGGCGGCGATCTGCCGGTGCCCGTCCGCGGCGGCGGCGGTACGGGCGGCGACGTACTCATCGATGATCTTGCCGCCGTGCGGGCCCATGTCGTAGCCGAGCAGCAGGCTGCGCAGATGCTCCTGGTGACGGATCAGCTGTTCGTCGGCGCCGCGCCCATCGAGCACCTCCGGCAAGTCCAGGTCGGCCTGCGCGGAGGCCGCACCCGCCGCCGCGTCGGCGTCCTCGTCGTCTCCGTCGGCGAGCTCTTCCAGACGCAGTAGCGGGGCTCCGGATTCGACCTGCGATCCGACCGTGACCACACAGTCGGTGAGCCGGGCACGGAACGGTGCCCGCAGCACCGTCTCCATCTTCATGCTTTCAAGCACCAGAACGGGGTCGCCTGCCTCGACTTCGGCACCCACCTCCAGCGGGGTGGCCACCACCAGGGCAGGGGCCGGGGAGCGGAGTACACCGCCCTCATCGCGGCTGACCCGATGGGTGACGCCGTCGACCTCTATCAGATGAACGGGACCATGGGTGCCTGTGGTGACGCGGTGGCGCATACCGTTGACGACGATCTGCCCCGAATGCCTGTCGAACCGGTGCAGATCGATATCGGCGGTCTGCGTCTCGGTGCCCGCGTCGATTCCGATGCGGAACCTGTTGGCACCCACCCGGGCGGCCCGCACCCGATAGGTGGCGCCGCGCAGCTTGAGGTCGAGCGGACGGCCACTGTGATGCTGCACCTGCGGACGGCCACCGGCTGCGGTGGTGAGCAGACGATGCTGTTCGGCGTGCTCGTCCTCTTCGTAGATGTCGATGGCGGCCAGCGCGAGCGCGACTCCGATGTGCCGATGTGAGACCAGCCGACCTTCGCCACGGACCCGGTCGATCCAGCCGGTGTCGGCGGAGCCATCGATGACTTCGGGCTGATCGAGCAGGTCGAGCACGAATCCCTTATTGGTGGCACCACCTTCGATGATGACGCGGGTCTCTGTCATCGCGCGGCGCAGCCGACCCAGCGCCTGCTCGCGGTCGGAGCCGTAGGCGATGATCTTGGCGATCATCGAGTCGAAGTCGGCAGGGATGGTGTCGCCCTCGCTGACGCCGGTGTCTACACGGACACCCGGACCCGCAGGCAGGTCGAGCATCGCGATCCGGCCGGGTGCGGGCGCAAAATCACGATCGGGATCTTCGGCGTTCAGGCGTGCTTCGACCGCGTGACCACGTTCGGCAGGCGGGGTGCCTTCGAGTCTATTGCCTGCGGCCACCTGGATCTGAGCACGCACCAGGTCGATGCCGGTAGTGAGTTCGGTTACCGAATGTTCCACTTGCAGACGGGTATTGACCTCCAGGAAAGCGAACAGTTCGTCACCGGGGTGATACAGGAATTCGACGGTGGCGGCACCGGAGTAACCGACGGCGACGGCGAGCCGTTCGGCCGATTCCTTGAGCTGGGTGACCTGCTCGGGCCGCAACACGACCGACGCGGATTCCTCGATCACCTTCTGGTTGCGCCGCTGAATGGAACAGTCGCGCACACCGAGTGCCCAGGCGGTGCCCTGGCCGTCGGCGATCACCTGCACTTCGACGTGGCGTCCGCCGGACACCATCCGTTCGAGGAACACGACGCTGCTGCCGAACGAGCGTGCGGCTTCCTGACGAGTGCGCTCGTATGCCTCGACCAGGTCGCTTTCCTCGGTGATGACGCGGATACCGCGCCCACCACCACCCGCGGTGGCCTTCAGCATCATCGGGTAGCCGATGGTGGCTGCCGCGGCGATGGCGTCTTCGAGGGTGTCGACGGCGCCACCGCTCCACGGAGCGACCGGTACGCCCACAGATTCGGCGATCTGCTTGCCGCCGATCTTGTCGCCGAGTTTGCGCATCGCATCCGGGCTCGGACCGATGAAGGTGACCCCGATCTGTGCGCACAGTTCGGCGAAGGCCGGGTCTTCGGCGACGAAACCCCAACCGACCCAAGCGGCTTCGGCGCGAGTGGCGACGAGGGCCTTCTCCAGGGCCTTGAGATCGATGTACGGCCGAGCCGATGCCGGGCCGAGGTCGTAGGTGATGTCGGCTTCGCGCACGAACGTGGCGTTGCGGTCGACGTCGGTGTAGAGCGCGATCGTTTCGATCGTCTCGCCGGTCTCGGCCGCGAGGTCGCGCACGGCGTGTATCAGTCGCATGGCTGCCTCGCCACGGTTCACGATGGCGATTCTGCTGAACATCGTCTACTCGCTCCATTCACCAAGTCGTCAGGCGGGGACCTCCCGGGCACCGACATGGCGCGCGGGATGTGATCCTCCGAGTACCCCATTGTGTGGGTGATCCGCGCTACTACCAAGTAGGACCGGCCGAGAGTGGCGTATCTGACGTTCGCCTATCACCCGGCGACCGACAGAACGCGACATCGGACGGCATCTGCATGGTCGCCCGGGGTTGCCGATGGTCCGGGGGACTACGGTGAATCGGTGACGCTGACCGTATCCGCGCAAGTCGCCCTGATCCTCGCCGGGCTGATCTTCCTCTGGGCATTGCTGCTCGGCATCTGGAAGTTCCAGCAGATCGCCCGCAGTCCGCAGGGGCAGGCTCACGTCTACGTCGACATCGCCCACCGGGCGGCGCTCCTGTACGCCTTCGCGACCGGTCTGCTGGCGGCCTTCGTCCAGTTCAGCGCCTGGCCTACCTGGCTCAATGTGGGTGCACTGAGTGTGGTGGTGTTCTTCTTCGTCGCCGCGATCGGGTCGTACTGCCTGCACGGTTGGAAACAGGACACCGAGAACCAGCTGAAGCCGCTGCACCCGCCGGTGATGGGCTTCATGATCGCGCTGATCGTCGGCGAGGTGGGCGGCAGCGCCCTGATCCTGGCCGGATTCATTGTCGAACAGGCAAAGAGCTGGGGCTGACCGGGTACGCGTCGCCTGCGCGCAGACTTATCAGCCGAATCCGGGCGGGGGACCGGGGTAGTCGGGCACAGTGCCGCCGAACGCGGGGCAGCGGGACTTGTGCTCGCAGAACTTGCAGAGCCACGACCGTTGCGGCTGGAAATCTCCCGTGGCGACCGCGATACGGATTGCCGACCAGATGGCCGTCAGTGTGCGTTCGAACCGCTCGAGTTCGGCAGCCTCGGGAGTGTAGGTCAGTTGCTGGCCGTCGGCGAGATACATCAGCTGCAACCGGTCCGGGACAACCCCGCGGTCGCGCCACAACGCCAGCGCGTAGAACTTCATCTGGAACAACGCCCGCGCCTCGCCGGATTCGCCCGGTGCGCGGCCGGTCTTGTAGTCGACCACCCGGACCTCACCGGTCGGGGCGATATCGATGCGGTCGATGAACCCACGCAACGGCAGGTCGACCGACGACACCTCCAGATACTCCTCGCACGAGGCTGCCTCGAAGGCGGTGGGATTCTCCATCGAATAGTAGGTGGCGATCAACTTCTGTGCTGAGGCGATGAACTCGTCGGCCGCCTCCGGGGCGACCACCTCGTGCAGGGACGGATCACCCTCGCACAACGCCGCCCACGCACCCTCCACCAGCAGATCCGCCGATTCCCGGGTGCGTAGCTCGGCCGGCATGTCGAACAGGTTCTCCAGCGCCGCATGCACCACCGTGCCCCTGGTCTGCGCGGGTGTCGGTGTCTCGGGAAACCTGTCGATGGTCCGGTACCGGTAGAGCAGCGGGCACTGTTTGAAGTCGGCCGCCCGCGACGGCGACAGAGCCAGCGGCCGGCCGACGATTCCCCGGCGGTCGCTCTCCGCCGGCATTGCGCGGTGCCGCGGCGTGGTCTGTTCGACGGTGATACCCACAATTGGCAGGTTAGGCGACTCCTGTGACAATCTCGTCCGGACACCCACACCCCGCCGCCGACCGCCTGACGGGGAACAGGAAGGAAACACCTCACCATGCCCACAACCGGCCCGTTCGTCATCGGCGATCGCGTTCAGCTCACCGATGCCAAGGGCCGCAAGTTCACCGTGGTCCTCGAGGAAGGCAAACAGTTCCACACCCATCGCGGCGCGATCAGCCACGACGACCTGATCGGAGCCCCCGAGGGATCCATCGTGTCGGCGACCAGCGGCACGCAATACCTGGCGTTGCGTCCGCTGCTCGTCGACTATGTGCTCTCGATGCCGCGTGGCGCGCAGGTGATCTATCCGAAAGACTCCGCCCAGATCGTCACCGAGGGTGACATCTTTCCCGGTGCGCGAGTCCTGGAGGCCGGTGCCGGATCGGGTGCACTGACTTGTTCGCTGCTGCGGGCCGTGGGTTCGCACGGTGAGGTCCGCTCGTACGAGGTGCGTGAGGATCACGCCGAACACGCCCAGCGCAACGTCGAGACGTTCTTCGGCGGCGCCCCCGACAATTGGCGGCTCGTCGTCGACGATCTGGCCAACCACGATCCTGCCGACCAGTACGACCGCATCATTCTGGACATGCTGGCGCCGTGGGAACCGCTCGACGTGGTGCGCCGGACATTGAAACCAGGGGGAGTCCTGGTGATATATGTCGCGACCGTCACTCAGTTGTCGCGGGTGATGGAGGCGCTGCGCGATCAGGAGTGCTGGACCGAACCACGCGCCTGGGAGTCGATGGTGCGCGAGTGGAGCGCCGTGGGTCTGGCTGTGCGTCCCGAACACAGAATGCAAGGTCACACCGCATTTCTGATCACCGCGCGGCGCCTGGCCGACGGGACGACCACCTTGCGGCCACAGCGCAGACCGACCAAGGGCTGACGTGCGCACCGGTTCGGTGGGTTCATCGCGGAAACATCACGCACACATGGGCGCGACACACATTTAACGCCGCGACCGGCCGTAAGGTGCGCCGTGCGAAGCATTCGGCGCCGTGCACCGGTAGCGTGGAGTCACGGTGCATCACTCGAGTGTGCTTCCGGGGAGAGGAGTCAGCAATGACCGAATCTGACCGTCAAGACAATTCCGGCCGGGCAAATGAGTCCCGGACGCCGAACGCCGGGGATTCGTTCGTCCCGGCCTATTCGCCGACAGCGGCGTTGGGTGCGGATGCCAATCGCGATCGTGAGCTCCAGCAGCGGGTGGACTCGCTGACGGTGCGCAACGCCAAACTTCTCGAAACGCTCAAGGAAGCACGGCAGCAGCTCATCGCCTTGCGCGAGGAGGTCGACCGGCTCGGCCAGCCGCCCAGCGGTTACGGTGTGCTGCTTGAGGTGTACCCCGACGCCACCGTCGACGTGTTCACCTCGGGCCGCAAGATGCGGCTGTCGTGCTCACCGAACATCGACGTCGACACCCTCCACAAGGGGCAGACGCTACGCCTCAACGAGGCGCTGACCATCGTCGAGGCGTGCGAGTTCGACTCGGTGGGGGAGATCAGCACCCTGCGCGAGGTCCTCGCCGACGGCAAACGCGCACTCGTCGTCGGTCACGCCGACGAGGAGCGGGTCGTGTGGCTGGCCGAGCCGCTGATCGGCTCGATGGAGGGCGACATCGACGGCCCGGGCCGCAAGCTTCGCCCCGGTGACTCGTTGCTGGTGGACACCAAGGCCGGCTTCGCGTTCGAGCGGGTACCCAAGGCCGAGGTCGAGGACCTGGTCCTCGAAGAAGTACCCGACGTCGGCTATGAGGACATCGGCGGTCTCGGTCGGCAGATCGAGCAGATCCGCGACGCCGTCGAGCTGCCGTTCCTGCACAAGGACCTGTTCCGCGAGTACGCGTTGCGCCCGCCCAAGGGTGTGCTGCTGTACGG